>JAHZLQ010000014.1 GCA_022599775.1 Gammaproteobacteria bacterium | reverse complement strand
TCGAGGATTCGAACCCTCGATCAATCAATGACCGGGGCGACGATTCGGGCTTTATCCGAATCGAACGCGCGCAGCGCGGCCCGAAGGGCGAGGGTCCCACGGGACCCGAGTAATCCCTCTCTCTCCGCCAAATTCAGTCGCGGGAAACTCGACACTTGAGTTGTCCGATGCAATCGGGGATTCGAATCCTCGATAGACAGACCGGGTTCGACGATTCGCGCAAGCGAATCGAACGCCCGCAGGGCGGCCCCGAAGGGGTGAGGGCAAAGCCCGAATAATCCCTCTCTCCGCCAAATTTGTTACGAGAAACTCGACATTCGAGTGATCTCAAGCGCTCGAGGATTCGAACCCTCGATCAATCAATGACCGGGGCGACGATTCGGGCTTTATCCGAATCGAACGCGCGCAGCGCGGCCCGAAGGGCGAGGGTTCTACAGAACCCGAGTCTCTCTCGTCGCACCCAAGGCCCGATGAGTTCTGTCGGGGCGCGTTCCCCCGATCTGACAACGCTTCGACGTTCAGGTCCCCATCGCCCGCCTCCACTTCGCCTCACATCGGCCGAACCCACTCCAGCGCAGCCTCAAGCAGATGGTGTCCGGTGTTGATGCCGGCAAGTACGGTGAGCACCGCGAATCCGAACGCCGCCATCGCGGTATAGCGGGTTGCCGCGTTGGAGTGGCGCGCCTCCAGCAGTTCGTGGATGCGTAGCTCCAGCGATGAAGGATGGAAGTGTGCCAGCTCCGGCATGCGGGCCTGGAGTCCCAGCCGATGGACGCGTACCAGCGTGCCCGCGACCCGCTCGGGGCTCGATCGCTGTGCCGCTTCGCGGTCCGCGATCAGTTCGGCGCAATGGCGCAGATCATCGAGCACGCGTTTTGCGGGCAGGGTGGTCAGCGGGCAGAACAGCAGCGACGCGGCGAACTGCACGAGATTGTCGCGATGCCTCAGATGGGCGGATTCATGGTCGGTGACGATGCGTACCTGGTCGGCATCGAGCGCGTCGACCAAGCCCGAGGACAGAAAGATTCGGCCGCGCCACAGGCCGGCACTCAAGGCCAGCGGCTGGCCACTGTCAATCCGCCAGAAGCCGTCCGCGTCCAGGCTTGGAAACATCGCCCGCAGGCGTGCCTCCACCCGGTGATGTCTCAACAGGCCGGAAGCGATCCGGAACAGCAGGATTCCAGCGGCGAGCAGGCAGGCCAGGGTCAGCAAAGGGTCTTCACTGTGAACGACCAGCTGTACCGGCGAATGCTTTATGCAGCCAAGAGTCTCGTGACAATGCGCGGATGTCAGTGCCGCGACCGGGACGAGCACCAGCGCCGTGATGGCGGTGGCGATGAGCAGGGGAAGCAGGCTGATCAGCGCCAGCAGGGCACGGCGCGGAGACGGGGCGATGGATCGCAGGGCGCGCCGGAGCGGCAGGTGCAGCAGGGCGATAAGCACACTCAAGCCTGTCCATAGCACGAATGCGAGCAGGCTTGCGGTCAGCAGGAATTCAAGGTGGGTGGCATGCGGGGTCATGGCGCGTCCTTGAGTTGTTTGCGGCGGCCTTCAATCCAGCGTTCCAGTCGGTCCAGGGTTTCCGCGTCCACATTCGGGTCGAGTTCAAGCAAGCCGGCAATGCCTGCAGTGTGGCTCGGCGCGATCAGCGCCTGCTGCAGGTCCGAGACCATGCGCTTGACCAGACTGTCACGGCTGACGGCCGCGCGATAGATATAGCTGCGTCCGAGCTTGGTCCGGCTCAGGAGTCGCTTCCGGGTGAGCCGTTCCAGGGTCGCCTGAATCGTGCTGAGCGTGATCGGACGTCGCGCGCTGAGTGCGTCGAGTACGTCGCGCGCGGACTGTGAGCCGTGGGTCCAGAGCTGGTCCAGCACGTCCCGTTCGAGTTTGCCCAGCGGGGGCGTCCGGTCTCCATAGATTCCTATCTTCATCGTCGCTGACGGTCGCTGCGCTTTCGAGGTTGCTGGAAGGGATGCATCGGGTGCCGCATAGCGTATACGTCAAAGCGGTGCGCGTCCCCCGATCGTCGAGGCTCGGCCGGGCGTGGCAACACCGAGCTGTTATCGGTTTTTCGGATTGACCCTAGACTCCTTCGCAAGACGAAAGTCCGGCAGATGCCGAGGCCGCTCGGCTTCGTTGTCGCCCAGCCTCACGGCCACTCCAAAAACTGCAACGGGGATATTGATGATACGGATGCGTGTCCGGCTGGCGGTCGGCTGCAGTTGTGCGTTCGCTGTGCTGCCGGCGGTTCATGCGGGCGGCGTGCCTGCCGTGAAACTCAAACCGGTCGAGGTGATCGGAGAACGGGCGCTGGATGAGCCCATCCAGTCGGCCACGGAAGGTTATGTCACGGCGGATCAGCTCGAACAGCGTCCGATCAGCCGCAGTGGTGAACTGCTGGAGTTCGTGCCCGGTCTGATCGTCACTCAGCACAGTGGCGAGGGCAAGGCGAACCAGTACTTCCTGCGGGGATTCAACCTTGATCACGGTACCGATTTCTATACGGAGGTCGACGGACTTCCGGTCAACATGCGCTCGCATGGCCACGGCCAGGGCTACGCAGACATCAACTTCATCATTCCCGAGCTGATCGGTTCGATGGACTACCGCAAGGGGCCGTACTACGCGAACACCGGGGATTTCTCGGCGGCGGGCTCTGCCAACCTGCGTTACGTCGACGAACTGCCGGAGGGCCTGGCCGAGCTCACGCTCGGCGAGTACGGATATCGGCAGGCCTTGTTGGCGGGTTCGCCCACGGTCGGCAAGGGCAAACTGCTGATCGGCCTGCAGGCCGGAATGTACGACGGCCCCTATGATCTCGACCAGGATGCCGAGAGCTATCGCGCGCTCATGCGCTACAACCAGGGTACGCCGCGTGGCGGATTCACCGCCTCGCTGGCGGGCTATGCGATCGACTATCAGGCGCCCGACCAGATTCCGCAACGCGCGGTGGAGCAGGGTTCGATCGACCCGTTCGGCTTCATCGATCCCACGGATGGCGGCGACGTGCGTCGATACAGCGCCAACTTGGAGTGGCGCGGTGAGGCGCAGGCCGGCCATTGGCGCGTGCAGACCTACGCGATGCGCTACAGGCTCGATCTGTACTCGGACTTCACCTATTTCCTGTCGGACCCCGGTGATGCGGACGATCTGCCGGATGACCAGTTCGAGCAGTTCGATGATCGCGAGGTCTATGGCCTCAATGCGCGCCGCTATTGGCGCCTGCCGTTCGGTGTGCCGAGCGGCCTCGAAGTGGGTGTGCAGTCGCGCTATGACGATATCAAACCGGTTGGCCTGTATCTGACGCAGCAACGCCGGCGCAGCTCGACCGTGCGTGAGGACCGTGTGCGCGAGGGCAGCGTCGCCATCTATGCCAGCAGCACGCAGCAGTGGACCGATTGGTTCCGCTCAACCCTGGGCGTGCGCGGGGATCTGTACCTGTTCGACGTCAATAGCGACCTGGCGGCAAATTCCGGCAACGAAAAAGACAGCATCCTCAGCCCGAAACTGGCACTGGTGTTCGGGCCCTGGCAGCGTACGCAGTTCTATCTGAACTACGGAGAAGGTTTCCACAGCAACGACGCGCGCGGCACCACGATCGAGATCGATCCTGCGAGTGGCTTGCCGGCGGACGGCGTGGACCCCCTGGTACGGGCGCGCGGCGGCGAACTCGGCATCAACAGTGCGGCCGTTCCGAACATGACGCTCAGCGCCTCGTTATGGGCCCTCAACTTCGATTCCGAACTGGTCTACGTGGGCGATGCCGGGGCCAGCGAGCCAAGCGGCGCCAGCCAGCGCCGCGGCATCGAATTGTCGGCGTACTGGGCTCCGCTGCCGTGGCTGGCGATCGACGCGGACTATGCCAATTCGCACGCACGGCTCGATTCGGACGATGGCGACCGCATCCCCAATTCGATTGAGGATGTCTTCTCGCTGGGGCTGACCATTCCCGAAATCGGCGGCTGGAGTGCCGGTTTGCGTCTGCGGCGCCTCGGCGCAGGACCGCTGCTGGAGGACAACAGCAGACGTTCGAGTGCCACCACCATCGTCAACACCCAGCTGGGCTATCGCTTCACGCGGCGCTGCAAGCTCACAGTTGCGGTACTGAACCTGTTCGACAGTGACGACAACGACATTACCTACTTCTACAACTCGCGCTTGCCCGGCGAACAGGCCGGTGGCGTCGATGACTTCCATTTCCACCCGGTTGAATCCCGGGCGTTGCGCGTTTCGCTCAGCGCCCACTTCTGAACGCTCAAATAGACAATATTTGCCACAGTCCCGAGCCCCGCTGAGGTGGCGAGTCCCGGATAATCGATCGCTGTAAGATCGTCTCCAGCTTTGGTGACGAACCTCCGGTATCGAATCGAGTGGACAATCAGCCGCGCAACCGTGACCCGAGCTGTGTGCCGGATCGGCATACCGCAGTGGGTCTGTGGGAAATCGACGCCAACGGATCGGCGCTGTGGTGGTCCGGCAGCTGTGCGGCGCTGCATGGTCTGGCAGCGGATACACCGTTTTCCGTGGAAACCCTGCTGTCGTGCTATTCGCCGGAGAGTCAGCGACGACTCAAGACCGCGATCGAGTCGAGCCGGGCTGGCCAGGATCAGACGGTTGAACTTGAACTTCACTGCGAGCGACGGCCCACTCGCCTGCGACACAGTCTGAGCGCGGTTGTGGTGGAGGGGCGTGTGCTGCGGGTGTCCGGAGCGGTGCTAGGCCTTGATGCCGGACCCGATTCCCAGGCCAGCCCGTTACAGCAGAGTCAGCGGCGTTTCGATCTGGTCTTCGAGCAGGCGCCGATCGGTATGGCCCTGGTGAGCCTGGAAGGACGTTTTCTCGCAGTCAACCACGAACTCTGCGAAATGCTGGGCTATGACCGGCCGGCGCTACTCAGAGCGACGTTTCAGGAGCTGACGCATCCAGACGACCTGAAACTGGATCTGGATTCGGTGCAAAGTCTGCTGGATGGCTTGGCCGAAAGCTATCGCATCGAGAAGCGATATCTGCATCGCGAAGCTCGCGTGGTCCACGCCCAGCTCGATGTGTCGTTGCTGCGTGATGAAGGGGGTCAACCCTTGCATTTCATCTCGCAGATTCAGGACATCAGCGAGCGCCTCCTGAACGCCGATGCGCTATGGGAATCGCGTGAGCTGGCACAGGTCACGCTGGCGTCGATCGGCGACGGCGTGATTCGGACCGATCTCGACGGCCGTATCAGTTTCTGCAACGCGGCGGCGGCGGACATGATCGACGTCAGCGCCGAAAGTCTGATCGGGAAGGCCTTCAACGAGGCGGTGCCGCTGTTTTCACCGGAGGATGGCGAGCCGCTGCCGAGTCCGGTGGCGGACGTGCTGAAGAGCGGGGAGGGCACGCGCGTCCCGTTCTTCACACGCCTGCAACGTCAGGACGGTCGCCTGTGCCCGATCGCCGATTCGGTGGCGCCGCTGCGCGACCGCGACGGTGCGCTGATCGGCAGCGTCTTTGTGTTTCACGATGTCAGCGTGATGCATCAGATGACCGAGCGACTTGCCTACGAGGCAATGCACGATACGTTGACCGGCCTGCCGAACCGCCGCGCCTTCGAGCTCTCGCTGTCCAAGGCGGTGCTTGACGTGCATGTGGTGCATCGCGAACACGCCCTGCTGTATCTGGATGTTGATCATTTCAAGGTGATCAACGACACGCACGGACACGTTGCCGGTGACAAGCTGTTGTGTGACGTGGCGCGTGTGCTGCGCGGTGTTCTGCAGCCGACGGATCTTCTGGCGCGTATGGGAGGCGATGAATTCGCGGTGATCCTGCACGACGTCGATGCCGCGATGGCAGTGGCGCGCGCCCAGGAACTGGTGGATTCGGTGCGACAGCGGCGCTTTGATTTCGAAAATCATGCCTTCGCACTGAGTATCAGCGCAGGCCTCACGATGATTGACGAGCGAACGGCAGACGCCGTGTCGCTGATGATTCAGGCCGATACCGCGATCTACGTGGCAAAGGATGTGGGACGCGACCGTGTGCACCGATTCGAACCCGGCACGCGCGAGATCGATGAGGCGGCGCGGACCATGAACTGGTTGCAACGGCTGCGCGGTGCCTTCGACGGAGGCCAGTTCGAGCTGCACCTGCAATGCATCTTCAACGCCGAACGCAAGATCTGCGGCTATGAGGCCCTGATCCGTCTGCGTGGCGATCATGGCGAACTGATTCCTCCGGGGGATTTTCTGCCGGCGGCCCGGCGACTCGGCCTGCTCGCGCAGATCGACGAGTGGGTCGTCGAAAATACCTTGCGTCTGCTCGGGGAGGCGCGCAGCTCTGGCCAGTGGATACCCGGCCGGTACGTCGCGGCCAATCTCAGCGCGCGCAGCATCGGTGACGTGCTGTTCCAGGGCCGCCTGCTCCGGCTATTGGATGCGGCGCGCGTTCCTGCGGCCGATCTGGTGCTGGAGATTACGGAAACCGAATTCCTGGTCGGTACCGAGGCGGAAGCGAATCTGCTTGAAGCCTTGCGCTCACGCGGCTACAAGGTCTGGATCGACGATTTCGGCAGCGGCTACAGTTCATTCGAACTGCTCAAGCGCACCTCCTACGATGGTGTGAAGGCGGATGGCGCGTTTACCCAGCGGCTCGATTCCGACCCGGTCGATCAAGCCCTGCTCAAGGCGATCTGCTCGCTCGGCAAGGAATTGAATTTCCCCGTGGTTGCCGAGGGTGTCGAAGACGAAGAAACCTTCCATCTGCTGTGCCGTATCGGCATTCAGCGGTTTCAGGGGCATCTGTTTCACGCCGCCCAGCCGTGGCGCACGGCGCTGTCACATGCCGAAGCCGGCCCCACCGAGTGAGACAGGCCTCGATGTCGAAATGCCTCAGGCGGTCGGTGTGGGTCGGCGCAGTTCCGGAAACGGATCGACCAGGCGATTGAGTCCGAGCGGATCCTCGCCCCGCAGCACGACCGCGCCCCAATTCTCGAGTGAGAACTCCTCTTCGAGATAGAACACGCGGTGCAGCAATTCCTCGTCGTAGACTTTCACGCTTGGCAGAATCGCGCGAAACGCCATGCCCCAGCGACGCCGGTCCGCAGAGCGGTTGGGCGGTGAACCGTGGATGCAGCGCTCGCTGAATATCACGAACTGCCCGGCCTTCATCGGCATCGAGACCACATGCTCCGGGGAGGTGTCCGCTTCGAGCTTGACCCGTGCGCGCGCGAAGCCTTCGGCATCGTTACTGCCGATTTTCATCGTATGGATCTTTCGGTGCGTGCCTTTGAGGAACTGCATGCAACCGTTCTCGAGATCCACATCGTCGAAGGCGACCCAGGTCGTCAACTGAAAAAGCTCGTCGCGGTTCTGCGGATGCAGCGTGGCCTTGTAGGCTTCCTCGGACAGGTAGGTGCTGGCCTGGTGCCAGGTCACCTCGGCGGCGCCGGGGTTCTTGAGAAACAGCTGGGAGCGCCATAGCAGCAGATTGGGGCCCAGCAGTTGAGCCAGGCGTTCGGTCCATTCCGGCCGCTGCAGCAGTTTCCAGACCGTCGGGCAGTCGAGGTGGCGGTCGCGGCCGGTGACGAAGCCGTAGGCCTTGGAAGGCTGCTCGATCTCCTTCCACAAAACCTCACGCAGTTCGGCCATTTCCTCGGGCGAGCACAAGGTGAACGGTCCGAGAAAGCCCTGCTCGTAGAACTGACGGATGTCGGCTTCGCTCAATGACCAGCGCGGGTCGGATTCGATGCGGGGCGCGAAGCTCGGCGGGTCCGGCATATGACAGGGTTGATCCATGTAGGCGCGGCGCCCGAATGAGCCCAGGTAGACGCGCAGCATCTCGCCGTCCCAGGATTCCACGGAGTGGCGCAAGGCACGAGGCATCAGCGGTTTCAGGAGCGGGAATGGCCGGAGCGCGGCGACCAGCAGCATCAGCAGCCAGGCGACCGTGCGACGCATGACTTCGCTGCTCCGGACCCAGCCCCGGATGCGGGTTTGCTGGCGGGTGCGGATCGAACGCAGGCGTTCGCGTGTGGACGGCGGGGTGGCGGCCGTGCTGTCCGGTGTGATCGTGACGGTACTCATCAGTCGGCTCCCGGCATTTCGAGCAAGGCTTCGCGCGTCTGCTCTGGCAGCAGTCCGGCGATGACCAGCAGGGCGAACAATCCCAGACCCAGTGGAACCCAGGCCCACAGCGTGCCGGTCCAGAACCCGCCCCAGAACAGCCACCCGAGCACACCGCCGCTGAGCATGGACAGCGCCAAGCCACCCGCGATGGCCTGAGCCAGGCTCAGAAGCAGGATCAGCGGAAAGTCATTCCAATTCAGCGCCGCTGCTGCAGCGCCAGCATTGCCCGAATGCGACATGGCTAAAATTCCCCAAGTGGCCCAGCCCTGCGAATAAATCAGCAAAAGCGATGCCAGCCGATCGCGCCGTCCGGTTCGTGCTGGGCGATAATGGAGTCCGGCATCCGAGGAGCGATTCGTGAATCAGGTTCAATTGTTCGTCATAGGTGACGAAATCCTCTCGGGAAAGCGCCAGGACCGACATCTGACGCGAGTCATCGAGCTGCTGAACGAGCGCGGCATTGCCCTGGCTGCCGCGCATTTCCTGGCCGACGATGAAACCCGCATCGCGGACGCATTGCGCGCGGCAATCGATGAAGGCGACATCGTGCTGTCGTGTGGCGGGATTGGTGCCACCCCCGATGACGTGACCCGCCAGGCAGCGGCGCTGGCCTTCGGTGTGCCGATCGAACGGCACCCCGAAGCGGCCGCCCTGATTCACCAACGCAGCGGCGGCAAGGCGTCGGGAAACCGGCTGATCATGGCCGACTTCCCGCAAGGGGCGGAGCTGATTCCGAATCCGATCAACACCATCGCTGGCTTTTCCTGCGACCACTGCTATTTCGTACCGGGGTTCCCGGAAATGGCCTGGCCCATGCTGGAATGGGTACTGGACGAACGCCTGCCGCAGTTGCACAACGCCGAACCGCCTGAAGAATTCCGGCTGCGTGTCTACGGCGTACGTGGCGAGAGCGACCTGCTGGACCTGATGCACGACATCCTGGCGCGTTTCGAGGGCATCAAGCTGTCCAGCCTGCCCTCACATGGCGGGCCCGGCATGCGGCCGCATATCGAGTTCGGCGTTCGCGGTGCGCGCGGTTTCGCCGCCGAGGCCTTCATGAGCCTGCGTGCCGCACTGAAGGCGGATGCTCAGATCGAGGTGGAGGATCTCAAGCTGCCGTAGATTCTCTAGGCGCGCTTCGGACACCGACACACACAGCGACGCCCGGGACCCTGGCGGTCCCGGGCGTCGGATTTTCCGGCGCTGCGCCGGCGATCAGGCGGTTCGGCCTGCCAGGAACAACCAGGTTTCGACCACGGTATCCGGATTCAGCGACATCGACTCGATACCTTCTTCCAGCAGCCACTTCGCGAGGTCAGCATGGTCGGACGGCCCCTGGCCGCAGATGCCGACGTACTTGCCCTGCTTTTTGCAGGCCGAGATCGCCAGATGCAGCATGTGTTTGACGGCCTCGTCGCGCTCGTCGAACAGATGGGCGATCAGGCCCGAATCGCGATCCAGGCCCAGCGTGAGCTGGGTCATGTCGTTGGAGCCGATCGAGAACCCGTCGAAGTGTTCGAGGAACTGCTCGGCCAGTACGGCGTTCGATGGCAGCTCGCACATCATGATCAGCTTGAGTCCGTTGTCGCCGCGTTTGAGCCCGTTCTCCGCCAGAATCTCGTTGACGCGCCTGGCTTCGCCCACGGTGCGCACGAACGGAATCATGATCTGGACATTGGTCAGGCCCATCTCGTCACGCACGTACTTCATCGCCTCGCATTCCATGTCGAAACATGGGCGGAATTTCTCGGAGATGTAGCGTGAGGCGCCTCGGAAGCCCAGCATCGGGTTTTCCTCGTGTGGCTCATAGCGCGATCCGGCGATCAGGTTGGCATATTCATTGGACTTGAAGTCCGACATGCGGAAGATCACCGGCTCCGGCGCAAAGGCGGCGGCGATCGTGGCGACGCCCTCGGCCACACGTTTGATGAAGTAGTCGCGCGGATTCTTGTAGGCGGCGATCATCGGGTCGATCAGCGCGCGGTTTTCCGGGGTCTGCTTGTCCAGCTCCAGCAGTGCCTGCGGATGAATCGCGACCTGCTTGTTGATGATGAACTCGAGGCGGGCCAAGCCGACGCCGCGGTGCGGCAGGCTGGCGAAGTCGAACGCCTGTTCGGGGTTGCCGACGTTCATCATGATCTTGACCGGAATCTCCGGCATCTTGTCGAGCGCGATTTCGTCGACAGCGAAGTCGATCAGACCCTCGTAGATGTTGCCGGTATCGCCTTCGGCGCAGGACACGGTGACTTCGGTGCCATCCTTGAGCAGCTCGGTGGCGTCACCGCAGCCGACGACCGCCGGAATGCCGAGTTCACGCGCGATGATCGCGGCGTGGCAGGTGCGGCCGCCACGGTTGGTGACGATCGCCGAGGCGCGCTTCATCACCGGTTCCCAGTCGGGGTCGGTCATGTCAGTGACCAGTACATCGCCCTTCTGCACGCGGTTCATCTGGTCGATCGAATCAAGGATGCGGACCTTGCCGGCACCGATTTTCTGGCCGATCGCGCGTCCGGTGGACAGCAGCGGGCCCTTGTCCTTGAGCTTGTAGCGCTTGAGCACGGTGGTCGAGGCGCGCGACTGCACGGTTTCCGGCCGCGCCTGCAGGATGTAGAGCTTGCCGTCGAGACCGTCCTTGCCCCATTCGATGTCCATCGGACGGCCGTAGTGCTTCTCGATGATCACGGCGTAGCGGGCGAGTTCGCTGACTTCCTCGTCGGTGAGGCAGAACAGCTGGCGATCGGCAACAGGGACATCGACGAACTCCACAGTCTTGCCGAGCGTCTTGTCGGCCGTGTAGATCATTTTCTTGGCCTTGGCACCGACGGTGCGGCGCAGCACGGCCGGGCGGCCGGCTTCCAGCGCCGGCTTGTAGACGTAGAATTCGTCCGGGTTGACCGCGCCCTGGACCACCGCCTCACCCAGGCCGTAGCTCGCGGTCACGAACACCGCGTCACGGAAACCGGATTCGGTGTCCATCGTGAACAGCACGCCGGACGCGCCTTCGTCCGAGCGCACCATGCGCTGGATACCGGCGGACAGCGCCACCTGCGAGTGCTCGAAGCCCTGATGATCGCGATAGGCGATGGCGCGGTCATTGAACAGCGAGGCGAAGACTTCCTTCATCGCCAGCAACACGTTGTCCACGCCGTTGATGTTGAGGAAGGTTTCCTGCTGGCCGGCGAACGAAGCGTCGGGAAGATCCTCGGCGGTGGCCGAAGAACGCACCGCCACGGTGATCGGACCGCCGGCTTCGTCGATCAGTGTCTTGTAGGCGGTCCGGATCTCGGATTCCAGCTCGGCCGGAAACGGCGCCTCGATCAAGAGTTCGCGGATGGTCTTGCCGGTCTTCGCGAGGGCCTGAACGTCATCGACATCCAGTTCGGCGAGCATCCCGTTGATGCGATCGGCGAGCCCCTCGTGGGACAGAAATTCACGATAGGCACTGGCTGTGGTCGCAAAACCGCCCGGCACCTGCACCCCGGCCTTCGCCAGATGCTGGATCATTTCTCCGAGGGAGGCATTCTTGCCGCCGACGATTTCCACGTCGGACATGCCAAGTTCCTGGAACCACAGTACGTTTGCTTTTTTCACTCAAGACCCCGCAAGCTGAAAACGGCCAAAAATGGCCAAAGACGTATCCCAAAGACATATATAAAACAACTTCTCTGAACGAACGCTGGGCGCATGTCGATAAACGTCAACGTATTTTTCGTGTCCGATCGAACCGGGATCACGGCTGAAACCCTTGGAAACAGCCTGCTAACGCAGTTCGACGGCATCGATTTTCGCAAGAGCACGCTGCCGTTCATCAATACGGTCGAAAAGGCGCGCAGCACGGTCGACTATATCAACCACCTCGCCGAGACGTCTGGATCGCGACCCATTCTGGTCAGCACCACGGTCAGCGACGATATCCGCGCCATTTTACGCGGTGCGAACAGTCTGTTCCTGGATTTGTTCGATACCTTCATCCCGGTGCTCGAACTCGAGCTCAATCTGCACGCGACCAATACGGCGGGCCGTGCGCATGGCGTGGCTGATACCAAGCGCTATTACGCGCGTATCGACGCCATGAATTTTGCGCTCGAACACGATGACGGGCAGTCCTCTCGCGGCCTCGCCAGCGCCGACATCATCCTGATCGCACCCTCGCGCTGCGGCAAGACGCCGACGACGCTGTATCTGGCGATGCAGCATGGCATTTTTGCCGCCAATTTTCCTTTGATTGAGGAAGACTTGGAGGATCAGAAACTGCCGCGCACGATCGTGCCGCTGAGCGAAAAGCTGTTTGGACTGATCGTCGACCCGGATCGCCTGCATCAGATTCGCAGCGAACGACGCCCCGGCAGCGAGTATGCCTCGCTGCGCCAGTGCAGCTTCGAACTGCGTCAGGCCGAAGCGATGTATCGCAGGCTCGGCATTCCCTACGTCAACAGCACCACGATGTCGATCGAGGAGATCGCGACGCTGGCGATGCAGGAAAAGGGCATTCGCAAGCAATCGTTCTGATTCGGCGCTCCGCTCG
Organism: Gammaproteobacteria bacterium; assembly: GCA_022599775.1. Taxonomy (GTDB): domain Bacteria; phylum Pseudomonadota; class Gammaproteobacteria; order Nevskiales; family Nevskiaceae; genus Banduia. The sequence goes on along the minus strand of JAHZLQ010000014.1, from coordinate 81,853 downwards.
TGTCACGGCGGTGTCAACAAACCGTCATATGCTGACCCGATAACAACACTTTCGGGGGCATTCATGGCCGGTCGGTCACGTAACAAGCGTGCGGCGCTGTCACGCCGTCATTTTCTGAAGCGCATGGGCCTGGCGTCCGCCGTGGTGGGCGGCGGCACGCTCAGCGCCTGCGGCAACAGTCCACAAGCCGGTGGCCGCAGCGGAGAACAGGGGGAAAACCCCTTCAAGCACGGCGTCGCCAGCGGCGATCCCCTGAGCGATCGCGTCATTCTGTGGACGCGCATCAGCAGCGCCGCCAGCGGGGCGGTTGCGGTGCGTTATGTGGTGGCTCGAGACGCGGAACTGGAGGAGCGGGTGCTCGAAGGCGAGGCGCAGGCCCATCCGGATCGGGATTACACGATCAAGGTTGACGCGGCCGGTCTCGACGCTGGCACCAGCTACTACTACCGCTTTTCGGCCGAAGGCTGGGATTCTCCGGTGGGGCGCACCCGGACCGCGCCGAGTGGCAGCCTGGACCGGCTGCGCGTGGGCGTAGTGTCCTGCGCCAGCTATGCGCACGGCTATTTCAATGCTTACCGACGTCTCGCGGATCGCAGCGACATCGACGTGGTGCTGCATCTGGGCGACTACATCTACGAATACGGCACCGCTCAGTACGGTGAGGTTCGCGAATATCAGCCGGCCGCAGAAATCCTCACGTTGGAGGACTACCGGACCCGTCATGGCTACTACAAGCTGGACGCGGACCTTCAGGAAGTGCACCGCCAGCATCCATTCATCACCGTCTGGGACGACCACGAAACGGCCGACAATTCCTGGCGGGACGGCGCGAGCAATCACACCGAGGGCGACGAGGGCGTCTGGGCCCAGCGCAAGGCCTGGGGTATCCAGGCGTACTACGAATGGCTGCCGATCCGCGAGGTGGAAGCCGGCCGGCCCGAACGCATTTATCGCAGCTTCCGCTATGGCGACCTGGCCGATTTCGTGATGCTCGACACGCGTTTGATTGCGCGCGACGAGCAGGCGGGTCTGCTCGATGCATCGAGTATCAACGACGAGGCGCGCGAACTGCTCGGCTCCGAGCAGCGCGGCTTCCTTAATTCAGCCCTCGCGGACAGCGGCGTTGCCTGGAAGATTCTCGGCCAGCAGGTGATGTTCGGACAGTTGCGTATTCCCAGCCTTCCGGAACTGTCGGTACTGACCGGCCTGCCGATTCCGGTACTTGAAGACTTGCTGAGTTCCCTGCCGATCGTCAGTACCGGCGGTCTGATCATCAACACCGATCAATGGGATGGCTATCGCGCCGAACGCGCACGCGTGTTCGACATGATCGAGGCGCTGGCGCTCGACAATGTGGTGGTGCTGACCGGAGACATCCACACTTCCTGGGGCATGGACCTGACGCCCGACCCGGCGAATCCGCTGGTCTACAACCCACTGAACGGAAACGGGTCGCTGGGCACCGAATTCGTCTGTACCTCGGTGACCTCGCCGGGACTGGAGGCGGCCCAGAGTCTGGTGCCTCTGCTCAAGCTTCTGAACCCGCACATGAAATACGTCGATCTGGCGCAGAAAGGCTATCTGCTGCTCGACATCACGCAGGAGCGGGTGCAGGGCGAGTGGTGGTACGTCGATACCGTTCTGGAACCCAGCGAAGCCGAATTCCTGGGCGCGGCCTACGCCGTCGCATCGGGCAGCCGACATCTCGTCGAATCCGAGTCGGCGACGGAGCCTCGCGACAGCGCCGCTGCTCTGGCGCCGTAGAGCCTTCGTCCGGGCGGCAACGCTGGGATTCAGCCGGCTGAAGTAGCATGCCCGCTTCGATCGGCCGGGGACCCCGAGCATGAGCTTGGCTTGTTACACACGCTGCCTGCTGGCCCTGTCGCTGCTGCTGCCCGGCTTGGCGTGGGCGGATGGCCGCTACAGTCTGGACATCAACACCGGTACGTCCTACGGCGTGCAGACCGCCACTGTCGAGGTGCGCGGCGAGCTGATGCGCTGGAGCGGCCAGGATCAGCTTGTCAGCCGCTACGGCTACGTGCTGATCCGCGGCAACCGGATGTATCAGGTGCTGACTTCGCCGTGGCCGATGGCGGTCGACATGGCCCTGGCGGTTCAGTCCTTCGGAGCGCAGGGGTTGGCGGCCTTGTCATTCGCGCCGCTGTTCGATGCCCTGGTATCCCTGGACAAGACGGACGCCGTGGAGACCGTGGCCGGCGTGCGCGGCGAGATCTGGATCGCGCGCGTAAAGATTGATGAGGAAATTCGTCGTATCGAACTGGTGCTGGACGGCGGCAAGGCGGCCGTCGACCTGCGTGACGCGATTCAACGCACGCTCGCACTGCAAAGCCAGGTATTTCACGAACCGATGCCGTCCGGCTATCTATTGCTCTACAACGCGCTGTCCGAACGCGATCGCGGCGTGCTGCGTTACGGGCAGGCCTTTGCGCTGCAGGCCGCCGACACCACCGCGCCGGCAACGTCGCGCTTCGAGCTCCCGTAAGGGAGCCTTAGCGAAGCGCGAAGCGGCGGCGGATCAGGTCACGACGTCTGGCGCGTCGCGCCCGGTACGGCTGCGAATCGAGCCGATCTGTTCGGCGATCGCGGCCAGCGGGGCGAGCGCCTCGCCGACGTCCCAGGCCAGCTTGTCGGTGTCTTTCTCATAGCGTTCCAGATACAGCCGTAGCGTGGCGCCCGAAGTGCCGGTGCCGGACAGGCGCAGGACGATGCGCGCTGCGTTGCCGAAGACAATGCGCAAGCCCTGGTTGCTGGCGCTGCTGCCATCGATCGGATCGGTATAGGCGAATGAGTCCGCCAGGCTGACTGTCCAGTTGCCAAAGCTCTGGCCGACCAGCTCCGGTAGTGCAGACTGCACGGCGGCGATCAGGCGCTTGGCGGCGTCGCTGTCGAGTCCTTCGTAATCGTGGCGGGCGAAGTAGTGACGACCGTAGCGCGCCCAGTGCGCCTCGGCGATTTCTGCGACGGACTGCCCGGTTTCGGCCAGCACATTGAGCCAGGCCAGGGCCGCCCAGACACCGTCCTTTTCGCGGACGTGCATCGACGAGGTGCCGAAGCTCTCCTCACCGCAGATCGTGACGCGACCGGCGTCCAGCAGGTTGCAGAAGAATTTCCAGCCGGTCGGCGTTTCGTGCGCCTCGATGCCTTTGGCCGCAGCCACTAGGTCGACCGCGCGGCAGGTCGGCATCGAACGCGCCACCCCGGCAAGCCCCTGGCGGTAGCCCGGCAGTTTGTCGAGATGCGCCGCCAGCATGGCGAGCGAGTCGCCCGGCGAGATGAACAGGCCGCGTCCGAGAATCATGTTGCGGTCGCCGTCACCGTCGCTGGCGGCGGCGAGGTCCGGCGCGTCGGCGGACATCATCAAATCCACCAGAGGCTTGGCGTAGATCAAGTTGGGGTCGGGATGGCCGCCACCGAAGTCCTCAAGGGGGGTGCCGTTGATCACGCTGTCGGCCCTGGCGCCGAGCATGTCAACCAGTATCCGCTGCGCGTAGGGGCCGGTGATCGCATGCATGCCGTCGAAGCACACCGAATGTCCATCGGCGAGCCAGGCACGAATCCGATCGAAATCGAACAGGCTCTGCATCAGCTCGGCGTAGTCATCGACGGGGTCGACCACTTCGACACTCAGTCCACCGAAGCTTTGTTGGCCGAGTTGGTCGAGATTGACCGGTCCGGCTTCGAGGATCCGGTAGTGGCCGATTTCGCGGCTGTAGGCGTAAACCTTGTCGGTGAGGGCCTCTGGCGCTTGTCCGCCGCCGGCCATGCTGAACTTGAGACCGAAGTCACCATCGGGTCCAGCGGGATTGTGCGAGGCCGTCAGCAATAGGCCGCCGTCGGCCTTGCGCTTGGCGATCAGGTGCGAGGCCGCAGGAGTGGACAGGTGGCCGCGCTGGCCGACGATGACATGAGCGACCCCGTTGGCCGCCGCCATGGCGATGGCGGTCTGTATCGCTTCGCGGTTGAAGTAGCGCCCGTCTCCGCCGATCACCACGGTGCCGGCACTCCACTGCGGCATGTTGTCGAAAATCGACTGCAGGAAGTTTTCGAGGTAGTGCGGCTGCTGGAATACGGCGACGCTTTTGCGCAGGCCGGCGGTGCCGGGCTTCTGGTCGTCGTAGGGGCGGGTGGCGATTTCGCGGACGGTCATCGTACTGGTTTTGGCCCTTATGGTGTCAAGCGGGGAGCCTACCTTATAGTCCCCGCATGGCACAGATGAACCCAGACCTGCTGGTACGCGGTGGACGGATCGGTACGCTCATCGATCTGTTCGAGCGTAACTATCGCCTGATCGAGCGACTGGTTCCTGAACTGGACCTTCCGTTCGTGTCGGCGATATCCCGCGCCGAGAACGATCTGCCGCTGCATCTGATCGTGCTCGAACGCGGCAAGTTCACGGCTTCATTCCGGCTCAGCTACCAGATCGAGGGACGCTTCGAGCCGGACGTCTGGGTCAAGCTCTACCGCGACGCGCAATTGGCGGAAACCCTGTATTGCGCGACGCGTCCGCCGTGGCTCGCGCTCGACGAAAGCGATCCCGAGGCCCTGCGCTATCTCAACGCGCAGTGGAAGCGCAACGTCATGCTCAACAAATGGCTGCACTATCTGCTGCATCACGGCCACGGCTTCGGCATGGCCTCGCGGCCGCGAGTGCTGACCGGTTCGACCCCGTGAGCCTTCAGGCGCGATGCGCCAGCTGGCTCCGATAAAGCCCGAGCATCGATTCATCAAAGCAGACGAAGCTGACCAGCCGGATCTTTGACCGGGTTTCCAGAATCGCTCGAACCGTATCCACCGCGATCGTGACCGCGGCTTCGCGCGGATAGCCGTAGACGCCGCAGCTGATGGCCGGGAAGGCAATGCTGCTGCAGTCGTGCTCGATCGCGGCGGCCAGGCTGTTGCGATAGCAGGCTGCCAGTTGTTCCGGTTCACCCCGATGGCCGCCGGACCAGACTGGTCCTACGGTGTGAATCACAAAGCGCGCGGGTAAACGGTAGCCGGCGGTCGTTTTGGCGGCGCCGGTTTCGCAGCCGCCCAGGGTTCGGCACTCCTGCAAGAGTTCCGGACCGGCCGCGCGGTGGATTGCACCGTCCACGCCGCCACCGCCGAGTAGCGAGTGGTTGGCGGCGTTGACGATCGCATCGCAGTCCATCCGCGTAATATCGGCACGGAGCGCGCGCATGCGGCTCGCCGGCTTCGTTGCCGAGGTCTCTTGAATTTCGCTCATGTCGTCCCAACTATGCCAAGCTCAGGAGCTTGGATACCAGGCGGCTTCAACTAGTTTCCTTCGAGGTGGAAATGCCGATTTACGAGTACGTCTGCAAGAGCTGCGGTGCGCAGCTCGAAATCATGCACAAGATCAGTGAAGCTCCGTCCGAGCCGTGCAGCAGCTGCGGCAGTGCGGACCTGGAACGTCTGGTGTCCGCCGCCGGCTTTCGCCTCAAGGGGGGCGGCTGGTACGAAACCGACTTCAAGTCCGGCGGCAAACGAAATCTCGCTGGCGACAGCGGCGACGGCGGCAAGAGCGCGGACAAGGCGGATTCCAAGCCTGAATCCAAATCCTCGGGGGGCGAGTCGGGCAAGTCTTCGAGCGAAGGCGGCAGCAAGCCGAAATCGGATTCCAGCGGCGATGCAGGGGGCGGCGCCAAGAGCGGACCCAGCAGCGCGGCCGCATGAGCGAAAAGAAGACCGCTAAGCCGAAAAAGGAATCCACCGCCCTCGGGCGTGTGTTGCGTCGCTGGTTCGTCGCCGGGCTGATCGTGTGGCTGCCGATCGCCGCCACCCTGGTCGTGGTGCGCTTCATCGTCAATCTGCTCGATGCGAGTCTGCTGCTGATCCCGCCATTCTGGCGCCCGGACATTCCGGGGCTCGGCGTATTGCTGAGCATCGTGCTGCTGATCGCGACCGGCGCGTTCGCCGCCAATTTTCTCGGCCGGCAGGCGCTGTCCTGGGCGGAGTCGCTGCTCGACCGGATTCCGATCGTGCGCTCGGTCTACGGCGGCATCAAGAAGCTGGCGGAGACCGTGTTCGCGGACACCTCGGTGTCGTTCCGACAGCCGATCCTGTTCGAATATCCGCGCAAGGGCATCTGGTCGATTGGCTTCGTGACCGGCAATCCGATCGGTGAGGTGCAGAACAAGACGGCGGAGGAGGTCATTACGGCCTTCGTGCCGACCACGCCCAACCCGACGTCCGGCTGGATCATCTTCTTGCCGAAGAAGGACGTGATCTGGCTCGATATGAGCGTGGAGGATGCAATGCGCCTGATCATTTCCCTAGGCGTGGTCACGCCCGATTCACCATCGCTCAAGCGCCTGGTTGAAGAAGTGTCACCGCCGGCGGACGCCCCGCCAGTGGATTCCACCGACCGATCCTCGACGTAGGGCTGATCGGTGTCGCCCCCGCGTCGACGCGGCGCGGCCCGACCGCTACAATCCCGCGCCCCTCGTTATTTCGGCCCTGTTAAGCCTCCATGAAGCGTTCCCATTACTGTGGTGAGGTCACCGAGACATTGGTTGATACCCGTGTCGAAGTTTGCGGCTGGGTGCATCGCCGCCGGGACCATGGCGGCGTCATCTTCATCGATCTGCGCGACCGCGAAGGCTTGTTGCAGGTGGTTTTCGATCCCGATCGCGCGGAGACCTTCGCCCAGGCGGAGCGTCTGCGGTCCGAGTTCGTGGTGGCGGTGCGCGGCACCGTGCGGCCGCGCCCGGAAGGCACCATCAACGCCAATCTGCCGACCGGCCGCGTGGAGCTGTACGCGGATTCGGTGGAATTGCTCAACCGCGCCGAAACCCCGCCGTTCCATCTGGACGACGACACGGTCGGCGAGGAAACGCGCCTCAAATTCCGCTACATGGATCTGCGGCGCCCGGAGATGCTGGGCAATCTTCGGCTGCGCCACCGCGTCACGCAGTACATCCGGCGATACATGGACGACAACGGCTTCGTCGACGTCGAAACCCCGATCCCGACACGCGCCACGCCCGAAGGTGCGCGCGACTATCTGGTGCCGTCGCGCACCCACCCCGGCAGCTTTTTCGCCTTGCCGCAGTCGCCGCAGCTGTTCAAGCAGCTGCTGATGATGAGTGGCCTCGACCGCTACTACCAGATCGCGCGTTGTTTCCGCGACGAGGATCTGCGCGCCGACCGCCAGCCGGAATTCACCCAGCTCGACGTGGAGACCAGCTTCCTGTCGCAGGGCGAGATCATGGATCTCATGGAAGCGCTGGTCCGCGGCCTGTTCGCCGAGACGATGAGCGTCGATCTTGGCGACTCGTTCCAGCGCATGTCCTGGGCCGAGGCGATGGGACGTTTCGGTTCCGACAAGCCGGACCTGCGCAATCCGCTGGAACTGATCGACATTCAGGATCTCGTCGCCAGCGAGGAATTCAAGGTCTTTGCCGGTCCGGCGAACGATCCCGGCTGCCGGGTGACGGCGCTGCGCGTGCCCGGCGGGGCCGAAAAGCTGTCGCGCAGCCAGATCGACGGCTACACCGCCTTCGTGGGCAATTACGGCGCGCGCGGACTGGCCTGGATCAAGGTCAACGATCGCGCCAAGGGCCGCGAGGGCCTGCAGTCGCCGATCGTCAAGAACCTGTCGGACGCGGCACTGGACGGCATTCTGGAACGAACCGGCGCCAGCAGCGGCGACATCCTGTTCTTCGGCGCCGCCAGCTTCAAGATCGTCTCCGACGCGCTGGGCGCGCTGCGACTCAAGCTCGGCAATGATCTGGGTCTCACCGCCGGCGGCTGGCGTGCGCTTTGGGTCGTCGACTGGCCGATGTTCGAATGGGACGACAAGGAATCGCGCTGGCAGGCGACCAACCATCCGTTCACGGCGCCGCAGGCGGCCGATGCCGAAGCCCTCGCGAACGATCCGGCCGGTACGCTGTCACAGGGCTACGACATGGTGCTCAACGGCGTGGAGATCGGCGGTGGTTCGGTGCGTATTCACCGGCCCGAGATGCAGGCCGCTGTGTTCAAGATTCTGGGAATCTCGGACGAAGAAGCACGTGAGAAGTTCGGTTTTCTGCTGGACGCACTCAAATTCGGCGCGCCGCCACATGGCGGCTTGGCCTTCGGCATCGATCGTCTGGTGATGTTGATGGCCGGCGCGGGTTCGATTCGGGATGTGATCGCATTTCCGAAAACACAGACCGCGCATTGTCCGCTGACGAATGCGCCGGGTACGGTCGACACGCGGCAATTGCGCGAGCTTTCGATCAAGACAATGCTAGGGAGCAAGACGGCGTGAGATTCGTAACGATTGGTCCAGTGCCCGCATTTCGCGGAGCGAGCCCCTGGGCCGCGCCCTTCGTCGCGGTGGCGCTCAGCCTTGCGCTGGGTGCCTGCAGTGGCGTTGGTGATGGCAATGCGATCGAGAGCATCGAAGTCCTGCCCGGTGATGGCACTGTCGATGCGTCCGACGAGACTTTTCACGTCAACGAATGTATCCCGCAGAGCCTCGCCGTGGTCGGTACGTTTTCTGACGGCAGCCGCGGTACCTTCACCGGTCGCGCTGCGTTCAGCAGTGATAATCCGTCGGTGGCGGACGTCAGCGACGGGACGGTGCCAGTCGAGGGCCTCGAAGGTCAGGTCTATCAAAGGGGGGCCGTCCTGCCCGCTGCTCCCGGCACTGCGACCATCACCGCTGAGTTCGTGGGTCTTACCGCGAGTCTGGCGGTTACGGTCGACCCACTGGGCGAGATCAGCTTTACCAGCCCGAACCCTACGGTCGGTGTCGACACCGCGTACCTGGTCAATCTAGAAACAATTCTTCTGGACAATCCGGCAAACGTGCGGACGGCCGCTTTCTGGTCGTTCGTCGAGCCGGATGACGAAATCGCGACGATCGATACCACCACGACGACCACAACCATAGCGGGACGTGTGATCGGTATTGCAGAAGGCGGTCCGCTGCTGGCCAAGGCCAGCTTTCCGCTGTGTGGCCGCGAATACACCACCAACGTCACCATCGAGCCGGTCGACAGCCTCACGCTGGAACGCGAGTTCACCGGAACCGATGCGGTGCCGGCCACCGGCGACCTGGTCATCGAAACCAGCGAGCGCTTTTCGACTTACGGAAACTTTGCCAGCGGTGCCGAGCGCCAGGATCTGACCAGCCAGGTCAGCTACGACTCCAGCGACGACGAAATCGCGATCATGGGCGCCGTCGGCGGCGCCAACTATGTCTATGGCTTGGCGCAAGGTGGGCCGGTCGAAATTACCTCGTACTTCGGCGTCAACGATGCCGAGACCGAGGAGGATGATCGCCTGCCGTCGAACAGCCTGCCGCTCAGCGTTGTCGATGCGGCTCTGGACAGCTTCAGCATCTCGCCGCAGGAACTGGTGCTTCCGCAGAATTGCACCTATCAGTTCACCGCCACCGGTTCGTTCGATGGTGGCGCCTACGTCCAGGACATTACCCGGCATGTGAGCTGGACGACGGAGGATTTCGAAATCGCCACGGTGGACAACAGCTTCGCGATTCGCGGCACCTTCGAGGCGGTCGGCGAGATCGGTGAATCCATTGCGGTTACGGCGACGTTCGTCGACGAAGGCGAGGATGAGGGCACCGAGGACGATATCGAAATCACCGATACCGCCACGCTGACCATCGGTGAGCCCGGCCTGTGTCCCGGCAGCGAAGAGGAACCCAGCGAGGATCTTCCGGAAGACGGCGAGGGTGATGCCACCCCTTGAGGGCACCGCTCGGTCGCTTTGCCGTAAAATGACGGGCTCGATCGCGCGCAGACACGCGATGGGTTTGGGGTTCCGGTCGCAGCCCGCTGATGCGGGATCGGCCGGGCCGGACCTTCTCAGGAGGTGAGGGGAATGGCTGCTGCACTCAAAATCGATCAATTCTCGCTGCTGGATGATGGCGAATGCGATGCTCGCATCGACGCCGCCAAGCGTCTGCTGGGCGATCGCCTGGTCATCCTCGGGCACCACTACCAGCGCAACGAGGTCTACAAGCACGCGCAGCTGACGGGCGATTCGCTCAAGCTGTCGCGCCTTGCCGCCGAGACCGACGCCGAATTCATCGTGTTCTGCGGCGTGCACTTCATGGCCGAGGTCGCGGACATCGTGACCTTCGGCAAGCGCACGGTGGTGCTGCCGGACCTCGCCGCCGGCTGTTCGATGGCCGACATGGCGAATCTCGCCAAGGTGCGCAAGTGCTGGGCGGAACTGTCGGAGATTCTCGATCCGGACGAGATGGTCACGCCGGTCACGTACATCAATTCGGCGGCCGATCTCAAGGCCTTCTGCGGTTCGCACGGCGGCATCGTCTGCACCTCGTCGAATGCGCGCGGCGTGCTGGAATGGTCGTTCGCGCGGCGTGAAAAAGTGCTGTTCTTCCCCGACCAGCATCTGGGCCGCAACACCGCCTACAAGATGGGCGTGCCGCTCGACGAGATGGTGGTGTGGGACTTCACACGGCCGCAGGGCGGTCTCACCGCCGATCAGATCCGCAAGGCGAAGATGATCCTGTGGAAAGGACATTGCTCGGTTCACCAGATGTTTCAGCCGGCGCACATCGACAACTTCCGCAAGCAGCATCCGGATGGCCTCGTCATCAGCCATCCCGAGAACAACCTCGAGGTCTGCGAGAAGTCCGATTTCGTGGGTTCGACCGAGACCATCCTCAAGACCGTGCATGCCTCAGAGCCGGGAAAGCACTGGCTGGTCGGCACCGAGCTGAACCTGGTCAATCGCCTCGCCGAGGAGATGAAACCGAAGAACGTCACCGTGCAGTTCATGTCGCCGATGGTGTGCATGTGCTCGACGATGTTCCGCGTCGATCCTCAGCATCTAGCCTGGACGCTCGACAACCTTGTGGCCGGCAATACCGTCAATCAGATCCGGGTGCCGGAAGCGGTCGCGGAACCGGCGCGGGCTGCGCTGGATCTGATGCTATCCGTGGTGCCCTGAGCACTTTCCCATTCGTGACCCAGAGCCTTTGACAATGATGTGGACCCAAGCTCAATCCATCGCCGAGTCCGACGCCGAGCTGTGGAAGGCGATTGAATCCGAGCGCGAGCGTCAGGAAGCGCATATCGAGCTGATCGCTTCCGAGAATTACACCAGCCCGGCGGTCATGGAAGCCCAGGGTTCGGAGCTGACCAACAAGTACGCCGAAGGCTATCCTGGCAAGCGCTACTATGGTGGCTGCGAGTTCGTCGACATCGCCGAGACGCTGGCGATCGAGCGGGTGAAGACGCTGTTCGGCGCCGACTACGCCAATGTGCAGCCGCATTCCGGCGCGCAGGCCAATGCCGCGGTGTTTTCCGCGCTGGTGCGCCCCGGAGACACCATCATGGGCATGAATCTGGCGCATGGCGGGCATCTCACGCATGGTCATCCGGCCAATTTCTCGGGCAAGGACTATCAGGTGGTCGCCTACGGTCTGGACCCCGAGACCGGACTGATCAACTACGACGAAATGGAGCGCCTGGCGCTGGAGCACAAGCCGAAGATGATCATCGGCGGCTTTTCGGCGTACTCGCGATTCAAGGACTGGGCGCGCATGCGCGAGATCGCCGACAAGATCGGCGCCTGGTTCTGGGTGGACATGGCGCATGTGGCCGGTCTGGTCGCGGCCGGCGCCTACCCGAGCCCGATGGATCACGCGCATGTGGTCACCAGCACCACGCACAAGACCCTGCGCGGACCGCGCGGCGGCATCATCCTGTCCAAGGGCCAGGACGAAGCGCTGCACAAGAAGCTCAATTCCGCGGTGTTTCCGGGCATCCAGGGCGGCCCCCTGATGCATGTCATCGCGGCCAAGGCCGTGGCCTTCAAGGAGGCGCTTGCCGAGGACTTCAAGACCTATCAGCAGCAGGTGGTGGTCAATGCCCGCGCGATGGCGCAGGTGTTCGTGGATCGCGGTTACAAGGTGGTGTCCGGCGGCACCGACAACCATCTGTTCCTGCTCGATCTGGTCGCCAAGGACGTGACCGGCAAGGATGCCGAAGCCGCCCTGGGGCGTGCCCATATCACCGTCAACAAGAACGCCGTGCCCAACGACCCGCGTTCGCCGTTCGTGACCTCGGGTTTGCGCATCGGCAGTCCGGCCGGGACCACGCGCGGATTTTCCGCCGGCGACATGGCTGCGGTCGCGGGCTGGATCGCCGACATCGTCGATGCGATGAGCAGCGGCGGCGACGTGGACGCGGTGATCGCGCAGGTGCGCGCTCAGGTCGAAACCCTGTGCGCGGCGCATCCGGTGTATCAAGCTGCGCGACGGGCGGCTTGAGATGGCGATTGGCGTTGGGGAAGGTGCTGCAGGTTTCGGGTCCCGGCCTTAACGATGCAATGCCCCTTCTGCAAGTTCGAGGACACGCGCGTCGTCGATTCGCGCCTGACGGAGGAGGGGCTGGTGGTGCGGCGTCGTCGCGAATGCGGCAATTGCAGCCAGCGTTTCACGACCTTCGAGAAGGCGCAGCTGTCGATGCCGCAGGTGCTCAAGCGTGACGGGACGCCGGAGCCGTTTTCCGAGGACAAGCTGCATCGCGGCATCGAGTCGGCCTGTTACAAGCGTCCGGTGCATCAGGAGCAGATCGATCAGGTGGTCGACCACGTCATGCGCGAGCTGCGCGCCAGTGGCGAGCGCGAGGTGCCCTCGCGTCAGGTCGGCGAGCTGGTGATGCAGCAGCTCAGTGACATCGATCATGTGGCGTATGTGCGCTTTGCTTCGATCTACCGCCAGTTCGAGGATGCCAATGCGTTTCGCGAAGAGGTCGAGCGCCTGCTGTCGGCGCCGACGGCCGAGCAACGGCGCGCGCAACTGTCGCTGATTCAATCAGACAAGCCCCTGAGTGGCCGCCGCAAGCCCGGTTGAGGCCGCCGCGTACATGGCGCAGGCCTTGCGCCTGGCCGAACGCGGCAGTGCCTCCACCCACCCGAATCCTCGCGTGGGCTGTGTCATCGTCCGTGACGGTGAAATCGTCGGTCGCGGCTGGCACGAGCGCGCCGGTGAAGCCCACGCCGAAGTGATCGCATTGCGGCAAGCCGGCGATCGCGCGCGGGGTGCCGAGGTATTCGTCAGCCTGGAGCCTTGCGCGCATCACGGACGCACGCCGCCGTGCTGCGAGGCCTTGTTCGCTGCCGGTGTCGCCAAGGTCTGGGTCGCCATGGAAGATCCGTATCCGGCGGTGGCCGGGCAGGGGATGAACCGCCTGCGTGGTGCCGGCATCGAGGTTGACTGCGGTTTGATGGAGACCGAGGCCGAGTCGCTCAATCGCGGATTCCTGTCGCGCGTGCGCCGGGGGCGGCCGTGGTTGAGCCTGAAACTGGCGGCGAGCCTGGACGGACGCACGGCCATGGCCAGCGGCGAGTCGCAGTGGATCACGGGTGAACCCGCGCGCGCCGATGTTCACCGCCTGCGTGCCCGCGCCGGTGCGGTGCTGACCAGCAGCGCCACGGTGCTGGCCGACGACCCGGCCCTGAGCGTGCGCCAGGGCTTCGAGCCCGGCACGACCGTGCGTCAGCCCGATCGCATCGTGCTGGACACGCAGTTGCGCAGCCCGGCGACTGCGCAGGTCTGGCACCCGGATGCGCGACGTTTCGCGTTGGCGGTTCGCCCGCGCGGCACGATGGTCGATCGCCTGCGCGCACAGGGCGTCGAGGTGCATCTGGTACGCGCCGGCCCCGGCGGGCAGGTCGAGCTGGGTGATGCCTTGCGCGTGCTCGGTACCGCCGGCGTCAATTCGGTGCTGGTGGAATGTGGGCCGATTCTGGCCGGCGCGTGGCTGCGCTCGGACCTGGTCGACGAACTGGTGCTGTATCTGGCGCCGTCGATGTTGGGCTCGGATGCCCGTCCAATGGCGCAGCTGGCGGGCTTGCGACAGTTGTCCGAGCGTGTGCAGCTCACATTCACCGATGTGCGGCAGATCGGAAGCGACCTGCGCATCATCGCCGAACCTCGTCTGGAGTAAGTCGTACCCATGTTCACAGGAATTGTCGAAGCGACCGGGACCGTCGTCGCCGCAGAGCATCGCGACGGAGACCGTCGTTTTCGCATCGAGGCCCCGGACGGATTCCTTCGCGACTCCGCGATCGGAGACAGCATTGCCGTCTCCGGTGTGTGCCTGACCGCGATCGCGTTCGAAGGTACAAGCTTCGACGCTGATGTCTCGGTCGAAACTCTGCAGCTGACCACCGCTGCAGGCTGGGTGCCGGGCCGCAAGTTGAATCTGGAGCGCTCGCTGACCCCGTCCAGGCAAATCGGCGGGCACTTCGTCAGCGGTCACGTCGACGGTGTCAGCCGACTGCTGGACGCACGCGAGGAGGCCCGGAGCTGGCGGCTGGAATTCGAGCTGCCGGCGGCGCTTTCGCGCTACGTCGCGCCAAAGGGGTCGATCACCATCGACGGCATCAGCCTGACCGTCAATGAAGTCGGCGAGCGCAGCTTTGGCGTTAACATCATCCCCCATACACGGGAGCAAACCTCGCTGGGTTCGCTGGAGGTCGGCGGCAGCGTCAATCTCGAGGTCGACCTGATCGCGCGCTACCTCGAACGCCTGACGGCGGCAAGGAACTGACATGAACAAAGCGGTACCCCCGGAAAGTCTCAGCGGAGCCGAACACGGCGCTCTGGATCCGATCGAGGATGTGGTCGCCGACATCGCGGCCGGCAAGATGGTCGTGGTGATGGATGACGAGGATCGGGAGAACGAAGGCGATCTGGTCATGGCGGCCGAGCGCGTCCGCGCCGAGGACATCAATTTCATGGCCCGCTATGGCCGCGGTCTGATTTGTCTGACGCTCACCGCCGATCGTTGTCGCCAGTTGCGCTTGCCGCCGATGGTTGCCGTCGGCGACGACAAGCACAAAACCGCGTTCACCGTGTCGATCGAGGCCGCCGAAGGTGTGACCACCGGAATTTCCGCGTTCGATCGCGCGCGCACCGTGCAGGCCGCGGTGGCTCGCGACGCGCGGCCCGAAGACTTGGTCCAGCCTGGCCACATCTTTCCGCTGACGGCGCAGGCGGGCGGCGTCCTGACGCGTGCCGGCCATACCGAGGCAGGCTGCGATCTGGCGCGCATGGCCGGTCTGGAGCCGGCCTCCGTAATCGTGGAAATCCTCAATGAAGACGGGACGATGGCGCGTCGCGACGATCTGCTCGCATTCGCGCGGCGGCATCAGATCAAGATCTGTACCATTGCCGACCTGATTCGCTATCGCCTGCACAACGAGCATACGGTCGAGCGCGTCGCCGAAGCCCAGGTGCGGACCGAGTTCGGCGAATTCCGGCTGGTGACCTATCAGGACGCGATCGACAATGCCGTGCACCTCGCCATGGTTCACGGCAGCGTGAGTCCGGAAACGCCGACTCTGGTTCGCGTGCACGTGCGCAACACCCTGGCGGATCTGCTCGGTGTCGAACAGGCTGGCGCCGGCTGGCCCTTGCGTCGCGCGCTGCAACGTGTGGCACAGGCCGACAACGGAATCGTCGTGATTCTGCGCAAGACCGAGACGCCGCGAGACCTGGTTCAAGGTGTGTTGGGACTGAACCCGCAGTCGGCCAGCCAGGATCCGGCCGTTCAGGACCCGGAGTCGCGGCATACCCTGCGCACCTACGGCATCGGTGCGCAGATCCTCGTCGACCTGGGCGTACGACGCATGCGCGTGCTGTCGGCGCCCAAGCGCATGCAATCGATCGGCGGATTCGGACTGGAAGTCGTGGGCTACGAGCATTGCGACTGATGGGCGTGCCAACAATCCGAGACAGGAACTGAATCCATGAGTGCGGACCAAAAATCCGGTTATGCGGCACCATCGCCGCCGGCGCCGGGCGAGCTTATGAATACCCGGATCGCGATCGTCGCCACGCGCTGGAATTGCGAGATTGTCGATGCGCTGATCGACGGCGCGCGGCAGGCGCTGTCGGATTGGGGCGTGCGCGATTCCAATACCCGCCTGTACCGCGTGCCGGGGGCGTTCGAAGTGCCGCTGGCCTGCGAGCGTATCGCGCACGGCAAGCATTTCGATGCGGTGGTGGCGCTGGGCGCGGTGATTCGCGGCGAGACCCCGCATTTCGATTTCGTGGCCGGCGAGTGCGCGCGTGGCCTGCAGGATGTCATGCTGCGCTACGGAATCCCGCTAGGTTTCGGTGTGCTGACGGTCGATACGGTCGAGCAGGCCATCGCGCGATCGGGTGACGGCAAGGACAACAAGGGTTACGAGTCCGCACAGGCGGTGCTCGAAATGATTCGATTCGAATGGGGGCTGGAAACGTCTTGAAAGATCAGGTTCGCAAAGATCCGATGCCGCAGAGCCGCCGCGGCCTGGCGCGCCGGCTGACGGTGCAGGCGCTGTACAGCTGGCTGTTCAACGAAACGCCGCCCGAGCGCCTGCTCAAGCAGTTCCGCGAGGATCCGGGTCTGGGGCGAGCCGATGCCGAATACTTTCAGGCGCTGCTCGACGGCACCGTGCGCGAGGCGCCACAGTTGTTGACGCACTTCACGCCGCATCTGGACCGTCCCGTGCATGAGCTGGACCCGATGGAGCGCGCGATTCTGATGGTGGGGACCTATGAACTGGTGTTCTGTCCCGATGTGCCGTGGCGTGTCGTGGTCAACGAATCGGTCAATCTCGCCAAGATGTTCGGCGGCGTCGACGAGAGTTTCAAGTTCGTCAACGGCGTGCTCGACAAGGTCGCGCGCAGCACACGTTCGGTGGAAGTCTCGGCCGGACTTTGAGGCATGGGCGAGTTCGAGCTGATTCGCCGACACTTCGCTGGGTTGGCGCCGGACGGTGGCGGGATCGTTCTGGGCATCGGTGACGATGCCGCGATCCTCGATGTTCCGCCGGACCGGCAGCTCGTGGTCACGGCGGACACCCTGGTGGCCGGGCGCCATTTTCCGGAGCGGACCGCCGCGGCGGATATCGGATGGAAGTCGCTGGCGGTGAATCTGTCCGATCTAGCGGCGATGGGGGCCGAAGCGCGATGGCTCACTTTGGCGCTGAGCTTGCCCCGTCTCGACGATGCCTGGGCGGCCGGCTTTTCCCAAGGCTTTGGCGAGCTCGCGAGGTCCGCGGGCGTCGCCCTGGTCGGCGGCGACATCACGCGCGGGCCGCTCACGATTTCGGTCACGGCCATGGGCCTGGTTCCGCGCGCCTGTGCGCTGCGCCGCAGTGGTGCCAGAGCCGGTGATTGGGTCGTGGTGACCGGCTCGCTGGGCGACGCGGCCGCCGCATTGGACCGATTCGAACAGGCCGGCAGTGAGCCAACCGGGTTCGAGGCCGAACTTCGACGCCGGCTTGAACGCCCGGTTCCGCGCCTCGACGAGGGCCGGGCGCTGCTCGAACTCGCGTCGGCAGCGATCGATGTATCCGACGGTCTGGTGGCGGACCTCGGGCATGTCTGCACTGCCAGCGAGGTCGGTGCCGATCTCGAAGCCGCGCGATTTCCCGCATCGGCGGCGCTGATGGCCCTGATACCGGATGCGCAGACACGCTTGCGCTTTCAGGCGACCGGCGGCGACGACTATGAACTCTGCCTGTGCATTCCGCCCGATCGTCTCGATCAGGCGACCCGCGTCTGCGAACTGACGCCGATCGGCCGTATTTCCGCGGCCCCCGGTGTGCGCCTGCGGGCCCTGGACGGTACCCTGCACGCCTTCGAAAAATACGGATTCGACCATTTCGCATGAAGAGCAGCGCCTTTCGCGTTGCGCCGAAGTTTCCGGCGCGCCTGATCATGACGACGCCCGTCCATTTCCTGGCCTTCGGGTTCGGCAGCGGACTCGCCCGCACCGCGCCCGGAACCTGGGGCACGCTGGCCGCGGTGCCGATCGCTCTGGCGCTGCTGTGGCTTCCGTGGCCGGTCTACGCGGGATTGCTGGTGGTCGCCTCGATCGTCGGCGTGCGCATC
Organism: Gammaproteobacteria bacterium; assembly: GCA_022599775.1. GTDB lineage: Bacteria > Pseudomonadota > Gammaproteobacteria > Nevskiales > Nevskiaceae > Banduia. The sequence goes on along the minus strand of JAHZLQ010000014.1, from coordinate 63,954 downwards.
TGTGGCGAAAGCTGCCGGCGTCTGGGCGTGCCGGATCATCCCGGTGTGGTCTTTGATGAAATCGTGGCCTATTTGTTGACCGTGATGCCGTTGCTGCCGGCGTTGGGGCTCTGGCCCTGGCCGATGTGGACCGGATTGCTGGCCGGATTCGTGCTGTTCCGGATCTTCGACATCGCCAAGCCCTGGCCGATTCGCTGGTTGGATGCGCATGTCGATGGTGGTCTCGGCGTGATGATCGACGATCTGGCCGCGGGTCTGCTGTCCGCCTTGCTGCTCGCAGCGGCCGCATGGCTCGGGGCGGGGTTGCTGGCGTGAGCCGGAAAATCGGGTCTGACAGCCAGCCTTCAGTCGTCTCGCGTTACAATGATCGACTTGATTGTCCTGAACGGACCCCCTTCCAATCCGCCAGCTTGAGCAAGCAATGACTGTAGAACGTGATGTGATGGAGTATGACGTCGTCGTCGTCGGAGCCGGCCCCGCAGGGCTTTCCGCCGCGTGCCGCCTGAAACAGATTGCCGAGGAAACCGGCAAGGAAATCAACGTCTGCGTCGTTGAGAAAGGCTCGGAGGTCGGCGCCCACATCCTGTCCGGCGCGGTGTTTGAACCGCGTGCCCTGGACGAGCTGTTCCCGGACTGGAAAGATCGAGACGCGCCCCTGAACGCGCCGGTCGTGCGAGACGACGTCTATCTGTTTCGCAGCGAAACGGCGGCCACCAAGCTGCCGAATCTGTTTGTGCCGAAAACCATGCACAACGAAGGCAACTACATCATCTCGCTGGGCAATCTGTGTCGCTGGCTCGGCGAGCAGGCCGAAGCGCTCGGCGTTGAAATCTATCCGGGCTTCGCCGCGCAGGACGCGATCATCGAAGATGGCATCGTGCGCGGGATCGTCACCGGCGACCTCGGTGTCGACCGCGAAGGCAAGCCCAAGGAAGGCGCGTTCACCCCCGGCATGGAACTGCGCGCCAAGTACACACTGTTTGCAGAAGGTTGCCGAGGCCATATCGGCAAGCGCCTGCTCGAACAGTACAACTTGCGCGAAGGCGTCGATCCCCAGCATTTCGGGATTGGCCTCAAGGAGCTTTGGGAAATCGATCCGGCCAAGCATGAGAAGGGCCTGGTCGTGCACGGCGCCGGCTGGCCCCTGGACGACGCCAACCCGGGCGGCTCGTTCCTGTACCACCTTGAAAACAACATGGTGGTGGTCGGGCTGATCGTGGACCTGTCGTACACCAATCCGTTTCTGTCACCGTTCGACGAATTCCAGCGCTTCAAGCATCACCCGGTGATCAAGCAGTATCTGGAAGGCGGCAAGCGTGTTTCCTACGGCGCGCGTGCGATCACCAAGGGCGGTTACAACTCCCTGCCGAAGATGGTGTTCCCGGGCGGGGCCTTGATCGGCTGCGATCTGGGCACGCTCAATTTCGCCAAGATCAAGGGCAGCCACACCGCGATGAAGTCCGGCATGCTTGCAGCCGAGGCGGTGGCCGAGAAACTGGCGGGTGGCGCCGAGGGCGGTGATGTGGTTTCGGCCTACCCCGAGAAGTTCAAGGCAAGCTGGCTGAGCGACGAGCTGTTCCGTAGCCGCAACTTCGGCCCTGCGATCCACAAGTACGGTGTACTGCTCGGCGGCGCATTCAATTATCTGGATCAGAACTGGTTCGGCGGCAAGCTGCCGTTGACGCTGCACGACACCAAACCGGATCACGAATGCCTGAAGAAGGCGGCGGAATCCAAGCGCATCACCTATGCCAAGCCGGACGGCAAGCTGAGCTTCGACAAGCTGTCCTCGGTGTTCCTTTCAAGCACCAATCATGAGGAAGACCAGCCGATACATCTGACGCTGAAGGATCCCAGCATCCCGATCGACAAGAACCTGCCGCTGTATGACGAGCCGGCACAACGCTATTGCCCGGCCGGCGTCTACGAAGTCGTGGACGCGGACAACGGCGGCAAGCGTTTCCAGATCAATGCGCAGAACTGCGTGCATTGCAAGACCTGTGACATCAAGGACCCGGCGCAGAACATCGTGTGGATTGCGCCTGAAGGTTCGGGTGGGCCCAACTACCCGAACATGTAGAGTCGACCGCACAGTCGACCCCCAAGCAGCATCAATTCTTTTCGGATCGATTTAGAGAAAGAGAGAGGCGAATGAAAGTTCTGGTCAGCGTCAAGCGCGTGGTGGACTACAACGTCCGCATACAGGTGAAGTCGGACGGCAGCGGTGTGGTCACCGACGGCGTCAAGCACTCGATGAATCCGTTCGACGAAATCGCGATGGAGGAGGCCGTTCGTCTTCGTGAGAAGGGCGTGGTCACCGAAATCGTCGCCGTCACGATCGGCGGGCAGAAGAGCGAGGAAACCCTGCGAACCGCCCTGGCCTTCGGCGCCGATCGCGCCGTGCACGTCAAGGAAGAAGGCGACATCCAGCCGCTGACGGCCGCCAAGGCCCTGGCCGCGGTGTTCAAGAAGGAAGAGGGCAAGTTGTTCCTTCTGGGCAAGCAGGCGATCGACGACGACGCCAATCAGACCGGCCAGATGGTCGCGGCGCTGCTGGAGTGTCCGCAGGCCACCTTCGCCTCCAAGGTCGAGGTCGAAGGCGAAACGGCCAAGGTCACTCGCGAAATCGATTCCGGTCTGGAAACGCTCGAGATCGATCTTCCGGCCGTGATCACCGCCGACCTGCGCTTGAATGAACCGCGTTACCTCAAGCTGCCGGACATCATGAAGGCCAAGAAGAAGCCGATCGACGCGATGAGCTTCGCCGATCTGGGCGTCACCCCGGGTGCCGGTCTCAAGGTGACCAAGACCTCGCCGCCGCCGTCGCGCTCCAAGGGTGTGATGGTCAAGAGCGTCGATGAACTGGTCGAAGCGCTGAAGTCCAAGGGCCTGATCTGAGCCGCCCGTTCAAATTCGAAAGAGGAAAGCAATGAGCAAGATTCTGATCGTCGGCGAACACGCCGAAGGCAAATTGAACGCGGGTGTCGGCAAGGTTGTGGCCGCTGCGCAGGGCATCGGCGGCGATATCGAGGTCGTGCTGTTCGGCGACAGTCTCGGTGAGGTCGCCTCGCAGGCGGCCGCGCTGGACGGCGTTGCCAAGGTCTACACCGTTGAACGTGCCGAGAACGCCAAGCCGATGGCTGCGATTCTCGCGCCGCAGATCGTCGAAATCGCCAAGGGCGGATACAGCCACGTGCTGTTCCCGGGCGGCACCTTTGGCAAGGACCTCGCGCCGCGCGTTTCCGCGCTGCTCGATGTGCAGCAGGTCTCGGACATCATGGCCGTGCACGGCGCGACCAGCTTCGACCGCCCGATCTACGCCGGCAACGCCATCGTGACCGTCGAGGTTCCGGCCGAACCGATGATCGTCGCCACGGTGCGTCTGGCGTCGTTCACCGCGGTGGCCGCCGGTGGTTCGGCCGCCGTCGAGGCCAAGACGGTCGATGCGGCGCTGCCGTCCCATACCCGGTACGTGGGTCTGGAAGCGCAGAAGTCGGATCGTCCGGACCTGCAGTCGGCACCCAAGGTCGTTTCCGGTGGTCGCGCGCTCGGCAGCTCCGAGAACTTCGAGATCATCTTCAAGCTCGCGGACAAGATGGGCGCCGGCGTCGGTGCCTCACGCGCAGCGGTCGACTCCGGCTACGTGCCGAACGACATGCAGGTCGGCCAGACCGGCAAGATCATCGCGCCGTCGCTGTACGTGGCTTGCGGAATCTCCGGGGCGATCCAGCATCTGGCCGGCATCAAGGATGCCGGAACGATCGTTGCGATCAACAAGGACGAAGACGCACCGATCTTCGAGGTGGCCGACTTCGGCCTGGTCGGCGACCTGTTCCAGATCGTGCCGGAACTGACCGAAAAGCTTTGAGGCCGGGCTGAGCGCTGCTCAGCAGAGCCCTCAAGCTTTGAGGTCAACAATGGAGGCCGCCCACGGGCGGCCTTTTTCGTCAGAGATATTTCGCTGCCCGGAAGCGGTCGCGCCGAAGAGGATTTCCGAAGTGTGTAGAACGCAATATCGCGGTATCGCTTTGCCGGCTTTTCAAGGAACCATCGCGTGACAGAGACTGACGGAAGTTCCGAAGCCATCCTGAGTCGCCTTGAGGACGGAATTCTTTATCTCACCCTGAACCGGCCGAGTGCGCGCAATGCGCTGACCGCCGAGATGATCTCCACACTGACTCGACAGTTTGCGGCGATTGCAGGACTGCCGGAGCTGCGGGCGGTTGTACTGCGGGGTTCGCAAGGCCACTTCTGCGCCGGAGCCGACCTGCGCGCCGTGTTTGCGGGCGCGGATGCCGAGGGCCGGGATCCGGCGCTGGAATATTCCGAAGGATTGGCGCGCTTGCTCAAAGCGGTGAGAGACACGCCTGCCGTGGTCATTGTGGTCTGCGAGGGCGCGGTGCTGGGCGGTGGCCTGGGGCTGGCCTGCGTCGGCGATATCGTCATGGCGCACCGGGCGACTCGCTTCTCGGTGCCCGAGACCAGCCGAGGCCTGCCGCCCGCCCAGATCGCCCCATATCTGGTCGAGCGCGTGGGTTTGCCTGTTGCGCGCCGCTTGTGCCTGACGAGCGCTCAGTTCGACGGCGTGGAAGCCTCCGCGATCGGCATGGCGGACGACGTTTTTGACGGCGAAGAGGCCTTGCAACATCGCCTGACGGATCTGATCACCGATGTGATGCGCTGCGCGCCTCGTGCCAACGCCTTGACCAAGCATTTGCTGCTCAGTCTGGTCGCCGAGCCGGATGCCGAATTCACGCGGCAGGCCGGACTGCTGTTCACCAGCGCCGTTCGCGGGGCGGAGGCTCGTGAGGGCATCGAGGCCTTCCTGCAGAAGCGGCGCCCGCGTTGGGACTACGGCAGCGGGCGATAGCTGTCGACCGGTGCTTGGCCCGGACCCATCCACAAAGTCGTGCTTCCGGCAGCGTGATTCAGTATTCTCTGTTGTGGATATTGTGGTTGGGGGGCCTCACGGCGTAGCGCCGCTGAATTCTGGGATTCAGCGTGTCGCTTTCGCCGCTGTGGCGGGGGCGCTTGAGTGGTTTCCTAGAGGTGTAAAAGGTCGTATGACCATCGGGATCAGGGATCGTTTTTTTGCGGCCACGCTGGGCCTGTTGATGCTCGCGTTCGTGCCCCCGGTCTGGGCTGAAGCAGGTGCCGTCGTCTCGGTCTGGGGCCGGGCCGCGGCGCAGCGTGGCGGCCAGAACCTCCAGCTGGTCGAGAATTCCGCGGTCGAAAGCGGGGACGTGCTGACGACCGGTGGCAACGGCTACCTCTACGTGCGCATGACCAATGGTGAGGAGATTTACCTGCGGCCAAACGCGGAATTCGCGATCGAGGACTATCAGGCGCCGAGCAGCGAGGCCGCGCCGGAGACGGGCCGCAGCTACTACCGTCTGCTGAAGGGCGCATTTCGCGCCGTGACCCATTCCCTGGGGCGCCGGGACATGGATAGCTACCGGGTGGCTTCGGTGGCCGCCACGATGGGAATTCGCGGTTCGATCATTCTCGGCGCGATCGACGCCGAGTCCGGCGATCTTTACTTCGGCGTGGAGGAAGGCGGTGGCGTGCTCAGCAATGCCAACGGCACTCTGAATCTGGATGCAGGCGAGTACGCTGTTGTCAGCGGGCCGCAATTCGCGCCGCAACCGCTGAGCAGCCAGCCCGGCATTCTCGCTGGCGAGTGGACGCCGCCGATCGGCGGCGGGGGAGGACTGGCCGGTGGTTCGGCCGCGACGTCCGGCGCCACCGCAGTCGGGATCGGCGCGGCGGTTTCCGCCGCTGCCATCACCGGGATGGCGATCACCGTATTCGGCGACGACGACGACGGTGGTGGCACGACCTCGACCACGGATACCCGCAACTGATCGCAGCCGCGGCAGGGAGGGGTGGCACAAAAAGGAAACCGGCGTGCGCCGGTTTCTTTTTTGGGTTTCCGGTCGCCGACGGCAAGCATTGATTGTCGCCTCAGCCAAACGGGGGATTCGCCGGCCGTCACCGCAGGTTCAACTGCGACGCGCATGCATGCCGACCAGGAGAAACCCATGGAGCAGGATCTGTTGCGCCGCATCGCGGCACTTGAGGATGTCGAGGCGATACGCACGCTCAAGGCGCGCTATCTGTTTTGCTGTGATCGCAAGGACGTGGACGGAATGCGCGGCTGCTTCGTCGACGGCGCGGCGCACATCGACTATGGCGCCATCGGACGTTTTGACAATGCTGACGCGCTGGCCGCGGTGTTCCGTGAACTCGGCTGCCATGAGCACATGGTGGAGATGCATCACGGCGTGAATCCGCAGATTCAGGTGCTCGGCGATACCGCGGCAGCCGGCACCTGGGGGCTGCACTATTTTCTGATCGATACCCAGGCGCAGCGCTGCACGCAGTTCGCGGGCTACTACGAAGATGAGTATCGCAAGGAAGGCGGTGCCTGGAAGATCAGTGCCACCCGGTTCGTGGTGAGTTCCACCCTGGTGCTGGACCTCAGCGAAAGCCTGGCACGCTGTATGTTCGCCGGACGGGCTTTGCCAATGGCGGCCTGAGGATTCGGCTATTGTCTTGCCTCGACCGGCGGGCGCGCAACGCACGCCATGCGAACGGAATCAGCCAATCGGGAGCAAGCAATCAATGGCCACGCGCAAGAAAAGTCCAGGCAGTGATATCGCTGACCGCCTGCTGGATGCGCATACCCGCTTCGTGATCGGGCAGATCGACGGCGCCGCGCTGGAAACCTGGCTGAGCCAGGAGCTCGCGACCCTGCTGGTGGATGCCGAACGGCTCAAGGTCAAGGACATGGTCAAGCCCGCAGCGATCAAGGCGACGGCGCACACCTATGCCGTGGAGGTACGTTTCGGCGCCGGATTGCCCGAACTGGTCGGGGAAATCGCACGCAGCCTGCATGCCCATCCGATCCATGACAAAACCCGGCTCGGCGATCTGCTGACCGATCGGCGGTTCGCAGAGTCCGTGGACAAGGTGCTGGAGCTGCGTTCCTTGCGCGAGAAGATACTGCGCGAACTGATGGCCGGGCCGGTCTACACCGCCTTCGCGTCGGACCTGCTGCTGTATGGCATCAAGGGCTATCTGTCGGACAACGCCTTTACCCGCAACTTTCCGGGTGCCGGATCGATGGTCAAGTTCGGCAAGGCCATGGTCAATCGCGCCACGCCCAAGCTCGAAGCCTCGGTCGAGGACGGGCTCAAGAAATACCTGTCGAAGAGCATCGAGACGACTTCGCGGCGCAGTGTCGAATTCCTGCTGGATCACCTCGACGATGACGCCCTGCGCAACATGGCGCAGGATGTCTGGAGTCGCCTCAAGCACCGCCGCGCCTCCGAGTTCCGCGAGCACTTCAGCGAACTCGACCTGGAGGAGTTGTTCGTCAACGGCTACGAGTACTGGCACGAGCTGCGCCTGACGCCGTTCTACTCGGCCATGATCGATGCCGGCGTGGACGGCTTTTTCGACAAATACGGCGATACCAGCCTGCGCGAACTGCTGGACGAATTCGGGATCACGCCGGCGCTGATGATGGCCGAGGCGATGCGCTACGCACCGCCTGCGATAAAAGCGCTCAAGCGCAAGAAGATGCTGGAGCCGATGCTGCGTCGCTATCTGGAGCCGTTCTATCGTTCCGAGGCGTTTGCGCAGGCTCTCGCTGGACGGTCCACCGAACTTTGACCTGAATCACGCACGGCGCGATGCCGAAGCAGATTCATTCTGCAGGAAGCGCTCGTGGCATGGCCGTTAGGGTTTTTCCCAGCTTGAGTCCGCATCGACACCTCTGAATACTCAACGCAAATCGGAAATTGTCGATTTCGAAAGCCGCGATGATCGTGCGGAGGCAAGAATGACCAGCAGCTACGAGGTTCAGTCCGGCGACACACTGTCCGGCATCGCCAGCCGCAGCGGCAGCAGCGTCGACGCGCTGCTGGCTGCGAATCCGCAGATTGATGACCCCGATCGAATCCTCGTCGGGCAACGGATCAATCTCGATGGCGGCGAACAGCTGGCCAATGCCGAGCTGACCCACGTGGTGCGCCTGGGCGAGACGCTTTCCGGGATCGCGCAGCAGTACGGAATTGGTGTGTCCGATCTCACTGCCGCCAATCCGCAGATCAGCAATCCGGACCTGATCTACCCCGATGACCGGATCAATGTGCCCCTCGATGCGGGTGATCGCCCGTCCGGCGGCGCAGCCTCCACCTATATCGTTCAACCCGGTGACACCTTGTCCGGGATCGCAGCCCAACGTGGCAGCTCGGCCGCTGCCATCGCCGCGGCCAACGGCATCGCCAATCCGGATCTGATCTATCCCGGCGATACGCTGGTGGTCCCGGGTTCGAGCGCCGCGCCGCCGAACGGTCCCACCGTACCGGCGCCGGAAACCGGTACGCCGAACGCACCGCCTGGCGCCGGCGAGTTCAACTACGAACAGATCGCCGGCGTCGCCGGCAATGCCAATGTCACCCCGGAATTCATCGCTGAAGTCGAGGCCATGGCGCAACGTCTGGATACGCGCCCGGAATACCTGATGGCGGTGATGAGCTTCGAGACCGGCGGCAGCTTCTCGCCCAGCGTACAGAATCCGGTCAGCGACGCCACCGGACTGATCCAGTTCCTGCCGAGCACCGCTCGCGGTCTGGGCACCAGCGTGGCCGAATTGAAAGGCATGACGGCCACACAGCAACTGTCCGTAGTCGAGCAGTACTTCCGGCAATATGAGGGGCAGCTCGGTTCCCTCGAAGGCGTCTACACCTCGGTGCTGTCCGGCACGGCGCGTCCGGATCCCGAGGCGGTGCTGTTTTCGCAGGGCACCGCGGCCTACACCCAGAACAGCGGTCTGGACTTCAACAGCGATGGCCGGATCACCTCCGGTGAGGCGACCTCGGCGGTGGCTTCGCGGCTGTACGGCGGCGTCAGCGCCGTGCAGCAGCAATTGATGGACCGCGGCTACGGTCACGGCGCCGGTTTTGTGGATGGCCAGTTCGGCCCCGACACCGCCGCGGCGATCAGCGATTTTCAGCAGGCCAATGGTCTGAACGCGACCGGGCTGCTGGATGACGCGACCGGCCGCGCACTGTTCGCCGCCGATGCGGCGCCAGCACCGAACGCACCGAGCGCCGCGCCCGAATACGATCCTTACACCGTCTATTCCACCGGCGGGGGCACCGTTCGCATCACCAGTGCGAGCCAGTTGCGACCGCATCACGACTATCAGACCCAGGTGCGCGAAGGGCAGACGCTGGAAGTGCGCGACGTCACGATCGCGCATGCCGGCCAGGCCCACAACACGCAGACCATCCCGGCACCGGTCAGCGGGGAGGTGGTCAGTGCCGGCCCGATGGGCACGGCCGGCAACGCCGTGGTGCTGCGCGGCGACGATGGCGGGCTGGTCTATCTGTTCCACATGACGCGCGTGGACGTGTCCGCCGGAGTTCGGGTGAACTACGGTGATGCCGTTGGAATCCAGGGCACGACCGGGCATTCGACCGGCGAGCACGTGCATATCGAAGCCTCCTCCGCGACCATCGATCGATGGGTCGGTGACCTGCTGGATGGTCGCTTCGACGGAGCGGCCCACTGAGGCTGCGATCCCGCATGCTTGCTGAGGGGCGCAAGCGGACCGCAGGCTTGATCGTCCTTGGTGGCACGCTGCTCGTCGGCCTGAATGCCTGCGATGCCGCCGAGCCCGCGCCGGCGCCCTCGAAGCCGGGCCTGCCGTCATCGATACGCGATGGTCTGTCGGTCGACGAGCAGGTGCTCGCCTGTGCGACCGACGAGGCCTCGGGTGAAATACGGCTGGATGCACTCGAACTCGAAGTGCGGCGCGTCGATTTCAATCAGGACGGCACGCCCGACTGGTTGGTGGCCGGTCGGGATGCCTGCCTGCGCAACACCGGAGCCACGCCGTGGTGGGGATTTCTCGCTACCGCGCCGGGAGACGACGACGGCCCCCCCAGAATTTTCGAAACGCGGGCCGAAGATGTTCGCTTGCACGCGGGCACGTCCTCCAGCTTCCTGGAACTGATCGCCAGCGGGCCGGGAGCCGAGCGTCACTATCGCTATCGCAATGGCCGCTACAGTCCGCTTCTTGGGCGGTCGCCCGAATCTGCGGCTGGCCGCGTCATCGACTTCGGAACCGCGCCCCAGGCGCTGGATGTTCCCGAGGACATCGACCAGGCACACGTGATCGACAGCGTGCTGGGGCACCGGCGGGACGCGACGATCACCTCCGGCGTGCGCGGCAGCTTCACCCAGGCCGGTGTCGACGAAACCCTGCTACTGCTGCAAGCGGGCGGTCCGCGCGCCGCGCACAACGTGCAGGGCGAACAGCCGGCGGAATTGCTGCGTTATGTCGGCGACCGCTTGCAGGCCCGCTACCGGCTGCAGGGGGAGGATGGCCACTTCATCGTTGCCGCGCCGGATGTGGACGGAGATGGGCGCCAGGAATTGCTGCTACGGGCCGATGCCTACCAGATGGGCGTCAGCACCGGTGCCGCCAGTCTGCTGCGGATCGATCCCGAGACGGTGCAGGTTCTGCAGCGCTTCGGACGCGTCGTCGAGGACGCTTGCGAAGGACCACCGGTGAGTCGCAAGCGACGCAGCGCGGTGATTCACTGGAACGGCGGCGATCTGGATGAGCCGGCCGACTACCAGTTGGATTGGCAGGACGAGTCTTGTTAGGAAGCTCTGCATAACCTACTGCGCTCGGCATCTCGCGTTAGGGCGGTGCTCGAAATCCTCACATTTCCCCTTGTATGCTCCGGTTTCTGCGCTCCGTCCTAACGCGACCTGCCTTCGGTCGCGACGGTTATGCAGAGCTTCCCTTGGGCTTGCTAGTCCACCCACTTGATAATTAGGGGTATTGCCAAGAACGATTTTCTCCCTCTCCCTCTGGGAGAGGGCCGGGGTGAGGGCGCTTTTCAAGGCTCCGCGCTAGGCCACAGGGCGAAGAGCGCCTTCATCCCCAGCCCTTCTCCCGAAGGGAGAAGGGGGCCGCTCACCCGCTCGGCTCACGCGCTACATCCGCAGTTGTCTCATGGACGCACTACTTAGGCCCCATAAGACTCAGGGCAGTGAATACCCGAAATCGTAGTAGTGCTGACCGTCCTCGATGCGAATGTTCATGGTGCCGCTGAGGCCGCTCAGTTCACTGGTGCCGGAGTCGGGAATGACCTGCAGGCTCAGCCGCGGCTGGCCGCGATTCATGATGCCGCTGTGCTGTAGCGCGAAGCTGCCGTTGCGACCCTCCAGTGTGCCGGTGACTTTCTCGATCGCCACATAGCCTGCGGAGCCCGGAGTCTCGGTGCTGTAGGCGAGCATCTGGCCGTCACTGTGCGCGTCGAGCGCACCGTGAAACTGCTTGTCCAGCACCATGCGAGCGATCGCCGCGGCTCCGCCGTCGTCGCTTTGCGGGCTCATCCTCACGTCGAATGTGCCGGTAATCTGGTGTTGCATCGGTGACTCCTGGGCGGCTGTGGCGCCGCTGAAGGTGAGCATGCCCAGCACGAGTGTCGTGAGTCGGAAATTCGCATGCGAAATCGACGGTCTTTTTCGCGTCTGGCTACGTTGCGCCTCCTCGCCATAGTGGCCGCTATGCCTCGTCGGCGCGCCTTGCCAGCCACGAAAAATCCTCGCCGATTTCATCAAGGAACTTCCGACTCACGACACTAGCCCGGCGCGGACGGCCGGGCGGAATCTGGGCTCGCGGGCGCTGCGTTTCACGGGATGAAGTAGCGATGATGGGGTGTCGATTCGGGAGTATAGACGGGATCCTCAGCCCAGCTCGTGCATCAAGCCCAGAAAGGCTTCGAGCGCCGGACTCGGCCAGGCGTTTCGCAGCTCCACGCGATACAGCGGGCGGCGCAGGCGCAAGCCCTTGATCGGCACCACGGCCAGGCTGCGCGCCTCCAGTTCGGTACGGATCGCCTGCGCCGAGAGGATGGCCAGGCCGATGCCGGTGGCCACGGTCTGCTTCAGCGCCTCGGTACTCGCCAGCGTCATCGCCGGACGAACCTCGATGCGTCGGCTGGCCAGGGCCTGTTCGGTGACGGCGCGCGTACCGGAGCCCACTTCGTGCATCAGCAGCGGATAGTCCACCAGCGCGGACACGGGCAGGGGCGCACGTGCCATAACCGGGTGGCCGGGCGCCGCGATCAGCACCAGTTCGTCCTCGGCGAACTCGGTGTAATAGAGCAGATCGCGGCTGATGGTGCCCTCGGCAAAACCGATGTCGATCTCGCCGGCGAGGAGTTTGCTTTCGATGCTGTCGGTGGCCTCCACCGTCAGCGACAAGTCCACATCCGGATAGCGGCGCCTGAATTCGGCGAGTACGCGCGGCAGCAGGTAGGCGCCGATGGTCCGGCTGGCGCCGATCGCGATACGGCCGCGCGCCAGCTGCTGCAGATCCCCGAGCGCGTGTTCGGCCTCCGCCTCGATCGTGAACAGGCGGTTGGCATAACCCAACAGCAGGCGTCCGGCCTCGGTCATGCGCATGCCGCGTGGCATGCGGTCGAACAGCACCATGCCCAAGGTCTGCTCGAATTCGCCGAGCTGTTTGGACACCGCGGACTGGCTGATGTGCAGCTGTCGCGCGCCGGCGGACACACTGCCATTGGCGGCCACCGCCCTGAAGATCGCCAGATGATTGAGATTCATGCTGCAGTGTGTCGCCAGAAATTAGACATATATAAATAAGAACGCAGTTATCTTAATAATATATTTTTCTTATGGGTCTGCGAAGCCTAGAATCCGGTTCCGCTTGTCGCCGGTGATCCGGTGGCGCTAGGCGATCCTCACTGCACAAGGTATGGAAGGGCGATGACCGAACAAAAGGCAACCAACGTTTTCTGGCACGAAGGTGAAGTCACCCGTGCCGACCGTAACAAGCTGCTGGGCCAGAAGGGCGCGACCATCTGGTTTACCGGCCTGTCCGGCTCCGGCAAGAGCACTGTGGCCGTGGCGCTGGAAAAGGCGCTGCATGCGCAGGGCCGGCTGGTGTACCGCCTGGACGGTGACAATGTGCGTCTGGGCATCAACAAGAACTTGGGCTTCTCCGCCGAGGATCGCGCCGAGAACATCCGTCGCATCGGCGAGATCGCCAAGCTGTTCGTGGATGCCGGCGTGATCGTGCTGTCCAGCTTCGTCAGCCCGTATCGTGCCGACCGTGACACCGTGCGCGAACTGCATGTGGCCGGCGAGATGGATTTCATCGAAGCCTATGTCGATGTACCGCTTGCGGAAGCCGAGAAGCGCGACCCCAAGGGACTCTACAAGAAGGCGCGTGCCGGCCAGATCAAGAATTTCACCGGTATCGACGATCCGTACGAGGCGCCGACCGCGCCTGAGATCGTGCTTCCCAGCCACGAAATGTCGCTGGAGGACGAAGTCGAGGCGATGCTGTCGCTGCTGAAGGACCGCGGCATCCTGCCCCTTTGAACCTGCGCGCCGCGCTGCCCAATTTCAGATAACGGATACACGACAATGATCAAACCCCACGGTTCCGAAACCCTCAATCCGCTGTACGTCGCGGACGATGCGCAGCGCGCCGCGCTGCTCGCCGAAGCCGAATCCCTGCCCAGCCTGCTCGTCAGCTCCGCCGCCGCCGCCAACGCGGTGATGATGGGCGGTGGCTACTTCAACCCGCTCACCGGCTACATGAACAAGGCGGACGCGCTGTCGGTCGCCCAGAATCTCAAGACGACCGACGGCCTGTTCTGGCCGGTTCCGATCGTCAACCTCACCCAGGAAGCCGGCGTGAAACCGGGCAAGCTGGCGCTGCGCGATCCCAATGTCGAGGGCAATCCGGTGCTGGCGATCATGGACGTGCAGGCAGTCGAAACCGTGAGCGACGAAGAACTGCGCGAGATGGCGCTGGAGATCTTCGGCAATCTCGACGAAAGCCATCCCGGTGTGCAGACCTTCCTTGGCCAGGGCAATACCCTGCTGTCCGGGCCGATCCAGGTGCTGAGCTACAGCTACTTCGCCAAGGATTTCCCCGGTACCTTCCGTACCGCCGTGGAGATTCGAGAGGAAATCGCCAAGCGCGGCTGGAACAAGGTCGTGGCCTTCCAGACCCGCAACCCGATGCATCGCGCGCATGAAGAACTTTGCCGTATGGCGCAGGAGCGTCTGGAGGCGGACGGTATCGTCATCCACATGCTGCTCGGCAAGCTCAAGAAGGGCGACATCCCGGCCAATGTGCGCGATGCCTGCATCCGCACCATGGTCGAGAACTACTTCCCGGAAAACACGGTGATGATCACCGGCTACGGTTTCGACATGCTCTATGCCGGCCCGCGCGAAGCGGTGCTGCATGCCGTGTTCCGCCAGAACATGGGCTGCAACTATCTCATCGTCGGCCGCGACCACGCCGGTGTCGGCGACTACTACGGTGCCTTCGACGCGCAGACCATCTTCGACGAGAAGGTTCCGGCTGGTGCGCTGGAGATCGAGATCTTCCGCGCTGATAACACCGCGTTCTCCAAGAAACTCGGCCGCGTGGTGATGATGCGAGAGGCCCCGGACCACACCAAGGATGATTTCATCGCCCTGTCCGGCACCAAGGTGCGCGAAATGCTCGGCAACGGTCTTGCGCCGCCGCCGGAATTTTCGCGTCCGGAAGTCGCCAAGATCCTCATGGAGTACTACCAGTCGAACGGGGGCTGAGATGGCCCGGATCGACGTCTTCAATGGTGATGCCGACGGGATCTGCGCACTGGCCCAGTTGCGTCTGGCCGAGCCGCACGAAGCCACACTGGTGACCGGGGTCAAGCGCGACATTGCGCTGATGGACCGGGTTGACGCCGAGGCCGGAGACCAGGTCACGGTGCTGGACGTGTCGCTGGACAAGAACCGCGCCGGTCTGGAGCGGGTACTCCAGGCCGGCGCCAGCGTGTTCTACGTGGACCATCACTTCGCCGGTGACATCCCCGTTAGTACGAGCCTCAGCACGATCATCAACGAGGCGCCGGACGTCTGCACGTCGCTGCTGGTCAACGGCCATCTCAAGAACCGCTTTCTGGCCTGGGCGATCGTCGGCGCTTTCGGCGACAACCTCAAGGCCAGCGCCGAGACCATGGCGCGTCACATGGACCTGTCCGAAACGCAGCTGCGCAAGCTGGAGGATCTCGGCACGTACATGAACTACAACGGCTACGGCGAGAAGATCGAGGATCTGCACTTCACGCCGGAGGAGTTGTACCGTCACGTCAGTCGTTACCTGACGCCGTTCACGTTCATGGAGGACGCCAAGGACGCGTTCGGCAAGCTCGAAGACGGTTACAAGACCGACATGGGCAAGGCCGAATCGACCCAGCCGGAATCCACGTCCACCGAGCAGGCAGCGCTGTTCATCCTGCCGTGCGAGGCCTGGGCGCGCCGCGTCAGTGGGGTCTACAGCAACGACCTCGCCAACCAGTCACCGGACCGTGCGCATGCCGTACTCACGGAAAAGGCGGATGGCAACTACCTGATCAGCGTGCGCGCACCATTGAACCGCAAGACCGGCGCAGACGAGCTGTGTCGCCAGTTCCCGACTGGGGGGGGGCGTGCCGCGGCGGCGGGCATCAACGACCTGCCGGCCGACCAGTTCGGCGCCTTCGCCGAGGCCTTCACGAGGCAGTTCGCGCTCTGAATCCGGGCCTGAGACAGAACCCGCCCGGCTCATGGCTGCGGCGGGTTTTCTCTTGCCAGCATGGTGGCCTTCGCTGCCTCGCCAGCGCATTGGTTTTCCTGCTGTAGCGCGCGTCCGACAGCCCGGTAAAGGTTTTCCTACAGGCAAAGCAGGAAGTCGCCCACGCGCAATTCAGGCATTTAATACGCCGCACCGTTTCCATGCCGTTCATCGCTACCGTTCGTCGGTATGAGCGATTGAATCTCAATGCCAGCCCGTTTGATCGGTTCCGCGCCGCCGCTGTTCCCGGCCACAACGGGCAGCGAGGCAGCAGGGCTTGATCGAATAGCCAATCGGGCAACAGGGAAAGCGCAAGGAGATTCGTCATGAATATCGCAGCCAACGACAGCGTAGCGGTGTGTGCGTTTCGGAGCAGCCGGCCGACAGGGGCGGACATCGTCCTGTCGGAAAAAGACAAGGCGATCGCGGCAGGCTTGCCGGATAATTCACCACAGCATCGATCTTTGCTGACGACGGGCGGTACGCATAAGCTGTCGACCTGCTTCACTTCGCGCGGGGCGAACGCGAAGGCGGTGGAGAGGGTCGCGGCAATTTTTGGCGGCAGGATTGCTGCCATTCGGGAGGGGGCGTTGTACACAACAAAAAACTGGCTCACAGCAAGTGCGCTGATCGTACCGGCCTTGCTGATGGTGGGATGTACGCTTCCGCATCGGTTGGATGGTCCGGGTAGCGTCTCGCCAAACCCGCGCACGGTCACTGCGCCGGTTCATTCCGCGACGGGGACATCCTCCCCGACCGAGGAGCGGGAACCGGTCAGCCGCGCTGAATCCCAGTCTGCAGTTGCGCGGGCAAGCGCACCGGGCTCGGTCAAGCCAGCGGTGCAGTCCGCGTCCCGCGCCGCGGTCAGTCTGGCGCCGCCCCGTCCGGCGCAGGTTGTCGTACGGCGTCGTGCGCAACTTCCGCTGGGCCCGCTGAATGCCTTCTACACGGAAAAGTACGCGGAAGCCAAAGCCGGAAATGCGGATGCGATGTATCAGCTGGGGCTGGTGCTGATGGAATGCAGCCAGTTCGACGCGACGCCGCATGCCTTGAAGACCAGCATCGAAAGCGCCCAGAAGACGCGCCAATGGGCCGGCAGCGCAACAGACCCCGAGTGGACGGCCGCAGAACTGCGCCGCCGCTATGCGCGTTGCGAAGGGATCAATGCCAAGGTGCGCGATCGCTACTACGAGGTCATGGCGGCTGCGGCCGATCGTGGCTCGGTGGAGGCCATGGAATCGATGGTGTTCCAGCTCCCGCCGGACGACATCTGCCGCGAGAAGGAACTGCGTTCCTGCAACGTCCACGCCCAGACCGAGACGAAGAACCTGCGTGAACGCCAGGCGGCCTGGTTGCACCAGGCTCAGGAGAACGGCAGCGCCAACGCACTCTGGCACTTGGCCGCGGCCTATCTCAATGGCGAAATGGAGTCGACCGACAAGCAGGAAGCCTATGTCTACCTGCGCGCCTACCAGATCGTTTCCGAAGCCTTCGGTCAGGAGGTGCAGGCCTCGCAGTTGCTGCGCGATCTGCAACGCCAGCTGAGTCGCGCCGAGATCACTCAGGCCGACGCGCGCGCGCGGTCGCTGGTCGCCAATCCGAATTGTTGCATCTATCTGCGCTAATTTTTCGACGTCCTGATTGCGCCGCCTGCGGGCGGCGTTTTCATTTTTCGGCCCGAAAGCCCGCTCGAACGCTCGCGAACGCCCACCGGGTTGCCCTCGAATCCTGTAGGAAATCACTGACAAGAAAATCCGACATTTCAGTCACCAAGAGAGGTGACAAGCCTCCTGATGCTCCACAGCGATACTGAAGCGAAGCCTGGATGGAACGGGGCGGAGACCACGAACAGGGGGGATGATGAATCGGAACGCCGGTATCGCAGCGGCAGGGCCCGGAAGACGTGCGGGCAGGGCGAAATTCTCCAGGAGCGCCGGGGCGCTATGCGTGCTGTGCGCTGGCTTCATGATGGTGCCGAGCTGGTGCGGAGCGCAGGCGGAAAGGGATTCAAAAGGACTCGATTTCTGGCTCGGTTTCCCGTTTGGATACGATGACGATGATCCAACCGAGTATTCGCTGTTCATCAGCGGCGATGAGGCGACCATCGCCAACGTCGAGATTCCGGGGCTGGGCTTCACCGAGTCCGTTCCCGTGGAGCCGGGCACGGCGGTCAGGGTGCCGCTGCCAGCGGCCGTCGATCTGCCGGAGAGCGATGAGGTCGTGGAGCGCGGCATTCGCGTCCGTGCCGATCGAGAAATCTCGGTCTATGGCCTGAGCCAGGAAGTCTTTACGACCGACGCCTACCTGGGGCTCCCGGACGATGCTCTGGGAACCGACTACATCGTCGTCGGATATTCGGACAGCAATGCATCCGAGACCGACATTTCGGAGTCGCAGTATCTGATTGTCGGCTCCGTCGACAACACCTTGGTCGAGATCGAGGCTTCGCCGCTGGACCCCTGTGGCGATGACGTCCGGATCATGCTCAACGCCGGCCAGGTCTATCGCCATCGCAGCTGTGGAACCGGCGACGTGAGTGGCACGCAGATTTCGGCGGACCAGCCCGTGGCGGTCTATGGTGGACACGAATGCGCGAACATTCCCACAAGCCAGTATGACTTCTGTGATTTCATCGTCGAACAACTGCCGTCGACCGAGGCCTGGGGCAGTCGATTTCTGACCGCTCCCTTGGCAACGCGCATGCGTGGCGACACCTTTCGCATTCTCGCGGCGACCGACGGCACGATCGTGCGTTTGAATGATCGCCAGATTGCGGTTCTTGACCGTGGCGAGTTCGTGCAGACCGATATCAAGGGCCCCGGCCAGATCGATGCGACCGAACCGGTGCTGGTCGTGCAGTATTCCAACAGCACCGAGTACGACGGCATCGTTTCGGACCCGTTCATGATGTTGGTGCCGCCATTCGAGCAGTTTCTGGATCGCTACACCTTCGCCACACCCCCACAGGGGTTCCCCGTCAATTTCGTCAATATCGTGGCCCGGACCGAGGAAGTGGGTCGCTTGCGGCTCGATGGCAACTTGATCGACCCGGACGAGTTCAATGTCATACCGGGAGAGGCTTACTCGTATGCGCAGCTCGAGATCGAGGCGGGCGGTCACGATTTGCGCGAGGGCGTGGCCGGCATCTTCGTCTATGGATTTTCCGTGGATGAGTCCTATGGCTATCCGGGCGGCTACTCCCTGTCTCCGGTTGCGGCGGTGTCGCAGGTCGTCCTGTCCCAGGAATCGCAAGCGGCGATCGTCGACCGCGCGGCATGCGTGGTGGCCGCGGTGATCGACGAGGATGAAGGTCCGCTGCGTGACATCCGCGCCGATTTCGTGATTACCGGCGTGCATCCGCAGTTGGGCAGCGACCGAACCGATGAAACCGGCGTCGCCGAATATTGCTGGCTGGGCACCGAGGTCGGCGATGATATGGTCACGGCCTCCGTGGGGAGCTATTCGGATACGACGACGGTGACCTGGACCGATCGATCCGTGCTGCAACTCGATGCCGCCACGTTTTCCGTGCTGGAGAACGAGGGTCTATTCAGCGTGAAGGTTCACCGCGTGGGCAGCGCCCGTCTCGCCGCGCGCGTGGGTTTCGAGAGCGTGGCCGGCAGCGCGGCCGCAGATGTGGATTACGCGCCGGTGACCGGGGAGCTGGCCTGGGAAGCCGGCGATCTCGAAGACAAATCCATTGAGGTGCGTTTGATCGACGATGCCTACATCGAAAGTACTGAAACCTTCGGCCTGAGACTTACCAATGCCGACGACGCAGAACTGGGAGAGATCGCCAGCGCGAGCATCGAAATTGAAGACAACGACCGATTGACCGGGGTTTCGCTGTCGGCCCTGGGCGAGTCGTTCTACGTCAAGGATCAGGCCTGCGTGCTCGCGTCTGCCTACGATGGTGGACAGAACGATCTGGGTCTCGCGCAGCTGCCGATCCACTTCGAACTGCGCGGTGTCAATCCGGGCGGCGCGACCGTGCTTACGGATGACGCGGGTCAGGCTGAATTCTGCTGGATCGGGCAAATCACCGGCGAGGACACGATTATCGCGAGTGCGGGCGACGTCGAGGCTTCGGCGACGACGCGCTGGAAGCTGGGGCGTATCGAGTTGGCAAGCGACCGGCTGCTTGTCGACGAAGGCGATGTGCGCGCCAGCGCACAGGTCATCCGCGTGGGTGGCAGCGGCGCGCTCAGCGTTCGCTACCTGGTGCGTGACGGGACTGCACATGGCGGAACGGATTTCCTGGAAAGTGGCGGCACGCTGTACTGGGCGGATGGGGACGATACGCCGCGCACGATCGAGGTCTTGCTGCTGGACGATTCGGTGCCCGAGGATCAGGAAGACTTCAGCATTGTCTTGACGCATCCGCTGGGGGCGGTGCTCGGTGAGAAGAGCGAGATGGCGGTGAGCGTTCAGGACAACGACGATGAAAGCCTCAGCGATGGTGGCAGCACCGGATCGTGGGGGCTGGCATTCATGGCGGTTCTTGCACTGATTCGGTATCGGCGCCTGCGTCTTTGTCGCCTTTACAAAAAAGCCCCGGAGCGGCGAGGCCGGCTCCGGGGCTGTGCATCTGGCTCGATCAGTCGAGGATCGCGCCCAGGTTCAACAGCTCGGTTTCGCCGTTGTTGTCATCGACGCCGTCATTGTCGTTGACGATGTAGACCTTGCCGTCGAGCGTGAATGCCGAACCTTCGATCTTCTCGGGCACCGGGCCACCGACCGCGACGAGGTCGGGCATTAGGTCACGGACCAGGGTCTTGCTGACGAGGCTGTCGGCTGCCAGGCCGGTCACGTCGATGCTGTACAGGCGCTTGATCGCGGCATCCGGCCCGCCCTGATTGTCGCGTTCCACGATGAGGAAGCGGCCATCGCCGAGCGAGCTGATGTCGGACAGGCCGACCCATCCGCCGAACTGCGATTCCACTGCGTCCAGTTCGTAGTAAAGGAACGACCAGGTTTGCGCGACGGTGTCGTAGACACCGAGCCGCACATTGTCGTCACCGGCCCAGACACGCTGGAAGGCGACGTAGACCGAACCGTTGTATTCGGCGACGCCCTCGAAGCCGAAGCGGATCTGCTTGGCGTTGACCTCGTCCGGCAGCGTGATGACCTGCTCGATCACGCCGTTGGCGTTGGTCTTGAACAGGAAGTTGAGGCTGTTGACGGGCTGGCCGTCGTCGCCGACCGTGCCGGCGCCTTCGGACGCGACCCAGAATCCGCCGTCGCTGGCCACCGCGATGCCTTCGGGATCGATGTTGACGGTCTTGTCGTCATTGATCAGGGCGGCAAGGTCGGCCTCATCGAACACCGAGACGCGTGTTGCATCGTCATCGTCGACCGAGGCATCGGCCAGATCCACGGTATCGATGGAGGCAAAGACGTCGCCGGCGTCGCTGATCGGTGTTTCCGTAGTCAGACGTGCCGGGACCGTGCTGACATCCAGCTTAAAGATGCGGTTCCGGGCGTAGTAGCTGTCCTCGATGGCGTAGAGCGTGTCTGCGTTCAGCGGGTCTGCCGCCAGGCCCGACATGGCGCTCCAGGCGATCGGGGTTCCGTCTTCACGGTCGGCCGAGGCGATCGTCGGGTAGGCCGGATAGGAGACGTCGTAGCGATAGATGTTGAGCACCGAACGGAACTTGTCGTCACGCGAGTCTTCTTCGCTTGCGGCGATCAGCAAATTGCGCGACGGGATCGCGAGCACGCCCTCGGGACCGAGACCGGCCGGCAGCACCTGCTTGTAGACCGGATTGACCGGGTCGGCAACGTCGTAGACGAAGATTACGCTGGAGCGTTCCGAGGCCACGAACAGGAAGTTGTTGTTGCCGTAACGGCCGAACTCGGCGTTCTCCGGTTCGTTGCCCTTGTTCTCGGAACGCGCGTCCGGGTAGTGGCCGATGCGCGCCACGATGTGGTCCAGCGCATTGCCGGCCTCGAACACGACCTCGCCTGCGGTGTTGAACACCGTGAAGCCACGGCTGCCGCCGTCAAGATCGCCTTCGTCGGCAGTGACGAACAGCTCATTGCCGATCCAGGTCACGCCGTCCGGTTCGCGCGGGATCGCGGACAGGGACTCGGTCTGCGAGATCAACGCGGGCTCTTCCTCGGTTGCGTCGATCTGGTCGAGGTCCACCGTGCCGGCGCTGAAATCATTGACGATGCTGCCGTTGCTGAGATCGACCAGCACGATGTGGTTGTTTTCCTGCAGCGTTACAACCGCGATGTTGTGCTCGTTGATGTCGACGTATTCCGGTTCCGGATCGGCGGCATAGAGGTCGGCGACGCCCACCATCGACACCGTGCGCGTGGTCCACCCGGCCGGTGAACCGAGGAGATCCACGATCACCAGGCTGCCCGCAGGAAGCTGCGGCGGTGCGCCGTCACCGAGATCTTCGTCACGCTCGTTTTCGATCACCACGGCGGCGTAGGCACCGTCCGGGCTGACGGCAACCGAGTCCGGTTGGCCGCCAACGTCGATCGAACGCAGGATCGTCTGCGTGGCGATGTCGACCACGTCGAGTTGGCCGGAAACGTTCACGAAATCGGCGGCAGTGTTCACGCCAACCAGAGCATAGGGTCCGAGCACGGCCACCGAGGTCGGTTCACCGGCGAGGTCCAGCGTGCCGATCGCCAACGGCGCTTCGGGATTGCTGATGTCGACGAAGCCGATGCGTTCGCCCGGGCTGTCGGAATAGATCAGGGTGCGGCCGTCGGTGCTGGCGGCCACGATCTCCGCAGCCGTGCCGTCGTCGCTGTCGCAGCTCGCATCGTCCTGCAGGCAGACCGGCAGTACGGCGATGCGGTTGAAATTCATGTCGGTGCCGGCGACGCAGACATAGGACGTGTCCATGACTTCGGCGTCGTCGAGCTCGCCATCGTCGTCGCTGTCCAGTCCGGAATCGATGCGCGTGCCGCCGCTCGGGCAATTGGCATTGCCGGAGGACAGTGCGATCTGGCGGATCAGACTATCCAGACCGTCGTTGCCACTGGAGCCGGGTGTTCCCGGAGCACCGGGCGTCCCGTTCGAACCATCGGCACCGGGTGCGCCATCGGCGCCGTTTGAACCATCGTCGCCGTCACAGGCGGCGAGCAGAGCGGATAGCGAAACGAATACGGCGCCGAGCAGCGCCTTCCTGGAATGCGGCATTTTCTGGATTCCCCCAATTGGCCGAAGTCAGCTTCGGGCGGCATACGCTCGAAGCGAGGCCGGGGATTGTTGCGGCTGTTTGTTGCGGTTCGGCGACAGCCGCTCACAAAGGGCTGAGAAGCGGCGTTGTGAAGTGACCCGACGTGAACGTTGGACTGCCGCAATCAACTTGCGGTTTCGCAGTAGATTTTGAGCGCGGCGGTCTGCCGATCGAAGCCGTCCTGCACCTGCGCGATCGGCGTCAGTCCGGACAGCAGGCCGGTGAGCCTGATGCGCGTGCGATACCGTGTCCGGCCGTCCGCTTCGGCTTCCACGATCTGCAGGCGCTCACTGCGCACCAGATTGAGCGTGGCGGCGAGGGTGCCGAAGTTGTAGCCGTACACACCCCGAACCACGCCGTCGGAATCGGTGGCCGGCGGGTCGATGCGAACGACCCGTTCCGGCGAGATCATCGCCTTGCCGTTGCCCCAGCGCACATGCAGACGGATCGGTGCACCCACGCGCGGGCCGCCGGGACAATCCACCTTCGGCGTGAACGGATTCCACGCCGGGTAGCGGTCGATATCGAGAATCGCGTCCCAGACCTGTCCGATCGGGGCGTCGATCACGACCTCCGCCTCTGCGATACGCATCGCCTCAGGCCTAGACAGCGGACGGGCTGAGCAGACCGCGTTCGCGTGCCATCGTCAGCGCCGCGTCCTCGATCATGTCCTCCTGGCCGCCGACCATGCCGCGCCGGCCGAGGTCCAGCAGGATTTCCCGGGCCGAAATGCCGTATTTCTTCTCGGCGCGCTGCGCGAACAGCAGAAACGAGGAATACACGCCGGCGAAACCCAGCGTGAGGGCGTTGCGGTCGATCCGGATCGGAAAATCGAGAATCGGCAGGATCAGATCCTCGGCCACGTCGGAGATCTTGAACACGTCCACGCCGGTTTCGATGCCCATGCGCTCGCAGACCGCCACGAACACTTCCATCGGCGTATTGCCGGCGCCGGCGCCGAGGCCGCCACAGGCGGCGTCGATGCGGTTGGCGCCACACTCGACGGCCGCGATCGAGTTGGCCACGCCCATCGAAAGATTGTGATGGCCGTGGAAGCCGAGCTCGGTCTCGGGCTTGAGCTTTTCGCGCAGCAGGCCAATGCGCGTCTTCACGTCGCCCGGCAGCATGTAGCCGGCGCTGTCGGTGGCATAGATGCAGTTGGCACCGTAGGACTCCATCAGCAAAGCCTGTTCGAGCAGCTTCTGCGG
Organism: Gammaproteobacteria bacterium; assembly: GCA_022599775.1. Classification (GTDB taxonomy): domain Bacteria; phylum Pseudomonadota; class Gammaproteobacteria; order Nevskiales; family Nevskiaceae; genus Banduia. The sequence goes on along the minus strand of JAHZLQ010000014.1, from coordinate 39,871 downwards.
CTCGATCATGTGCGCCATCATCAGAAAGCCCACGGTATCGAGCCCCATCTGCCGGCCCAGCGCGATGTGCTGTTCGGAGACGTCGGCCTCGGTGCAATGCGTGGCGACGCGGATCGTGGTGACACCGCAGTCCGCGGCCATGCGCAGATGGTCCACGGTGCCGATGCCGGGCAGCAGCAGGGCCGAGACCTTGGCGGTCTTCAGCAGCGGGATCACCGCACGCAGGTATTCCTCGTCGCTGGCGGCCGGAAAGCCGTAGTTGACCGATTCGCCGCCGAGTCCGTCGCCATGAGTGATCTCGATCAGCGGCACGCCGGCTTCGTCGAGTCCCGTGGCGATCGTCTTCATCTGCTCGATCGTGATCTGGTGGCGCTTGGGGTGCATGCCGTCGCGCAGCGACATGTCATGAACCGTGATTTTCCTGCCTTTGAGGGGACTCATGTTATGGCTCCGTGAAGTCGTGCGCGTTCAGGCCGCGCGTTTGCAGGCCTGGTCTGCGGCGCTGGATGAACGCTTGAACCAGGCGATCAACTCGAATACGCCCAGTGGTGCGAGCGCGATCAAGGCGCTGTCCGTCAGCTGTTCGAAACGATGACCGTGTCGGGCGGATACCCGGCGCAGCCGGCGGTGGGCCTGCAGATGCAGGGACGGGCAGTCGGTAACGAGGTCGTGCGCCTGCGTGTACAGCCGATAGGCACCCGCGCCGTCCTCACTGCTCAGCCTGTCGTCACCCAGTTTCCAGAGCGTTTCGGCCTCGTGTATTCGTTGCGCGATGTCGTCCATCTCAGGCCAGTGCCGGTTCGAAGCTGAGCCGCCCCGCCAGCATTTCCTCGGCGAACATCTCCGCGGTGCGGGCCGCCGAGGCGGTCATGATGTCGAGGTTGCCAGCGTATTTCGGCAGGAAGTCGCCGAGGCCTTCGACTTCGACGTAGGTGGTGACGCGCTTGCCGTCGAACACCGGGCCGTTCTTGAGACGATAGCCGGGCACGTACTTCTGCACCTCGGCGATCATCTCGTGCACGGACCGTTCGATCGCGGCTTGGTCCGGGGTATCGACGGTCAGGCAATGGATGGTGTCGCGCATCATCAACGGCGGTTCGGCCGGATTGATCACGATGATCGCCTTGCCCTGGTCGGCGCCGCCGATCGCGGAGACCGCGGCCGCCGTGGTGCGCGTGAACTCGTCGATGTTCTTGCGCGTGCCGGGGCCCACCGATTTCGATGCCACCGTGGCCACGATCTCGGCATAGCGCACCTTCTGCACGCGCGATACGGCGTAGACCATGGGGATCGTCGCCTGGCCACCGCAGGTCACCATGTTGACGTTGGGCTCGCGTCGGCCGGCGTGTTGTCTGAGGTTGATCGGCGGCACGCAATAAGGTCCGATCGCGGCCGGCGTGAGATCGATCATCATCACGCCGAGTGCCGTCAGCTTGTCGGAGTTTTCCTTGTGGACATAGGCGGAGGTGGCGTCAAAGGCGATGCGCACTTCATCACTGAGTACATGCGGCAGCAGACCGTCCACACCCTGGGCAGTGGTCTTGATGCCGGCGGCCCGGGCGCGGGCCAGGCCTTCGCTGTCGGCGTCGATGCCGACCATCCAGGCCGGCTCCAGAATCGGGCTGCGCTGCAGCTTGTACATCAAATCGGTGCCGATGTTGCCGGAGCCGATGATGGCGCACTTGATCTTTCTCATGAGGTGCTCAGGGTTCGAATCCGATGGAGGCGCTGCCGAGCCCGGCGATGCGCATGGCGAAGCGGTCGCCGGCGGCCACGGGCAGCAGAGGCGCCAGCGATCCGGAGAGGATGATTTCGCCGGCGAGGAACGGGATGTCGTAGCGCGACAGAGTGTTGGCGAGCCAGGCCACGGCGGCGGCCGGATGGCCCTGTACCGCCGAACCCAGGCCGCTGGCGATATGCGCACCGTTCTTGTCGATGTCCATTTTTGCCGCCGCGAGGTCGAGGCTGCGCGGGTCCACCCGCGCTTCGCCGACGACGAACACGCCGCAGGAGGCGTTGTCGGCCACGGTGTCCTGTATCGCGATCTTCCAGTCATGGATGCGTGAGTCGACGATCTCGAAACAAGGGGAGACGTAATCGGTGGCGTCGAGCACATCGTCGATGCTCACGCCCGGGCCGCGCAGATCGCGTTTGAGCCTGAATGCGATCTCGCCCTCGGCGCGAGGCTGGATCAGGCCGGCTTCCGACAGACTCACGACATCTCCGTCGCGCAATTGCATGCGGTCGGTCAAAAAGCCGAAATCGGGCTGATGCACGCCCAGCATGTCCTGAACCGGCTTGGAGGTCACGCCGATCTTCTTGCCGACCAGCCGTTCCCCCTGTGCCTGGCGACGTCCCAGCATATGCAGGGAGATCGCATAGGCATCGTCGATCTCGATGTCCGGCTCGCGCTCGATCAGGGGTGCCACGGTGCGCCGGGCACACAGCGCGTCGAACAGCTCGTCACCCAGGCGCGAGCGGATGGCCGGGCTCAGCGCCATCAGCCGTGGGCCAGGAAGTCGAGCAGCATGCGGTTGAACAGCGCTCGGTGCTCGATCATCACCCAGTGCCCGCACTGCGGCACGACGATCATGCGCAAATGCGGGATATTCCTGGCGAGCTTGAGAATGCCGGTCTGCGGCATCAGCTGGTCCTGCATGCCCCAGAACCCCAGCGCCGGACAGCTGATTCGGTGCAGATCCGCCGTCATGTCCGGCACCCGCATGGACTGCATCACACGTGGATTCTGCAATTGCATCAATGCGTGGCGCTCATGGGCAAGCTGCTCGTCGACACAGTCCGGCTTGACCGTGAACACGGTTCTGAAGAAGTCCAGCATGCGCGCCGGCGTCATCGGCTCCGGCGAGGTGAAGACCGCCTTCATCTTCGCCATGCCCGGCATCTTGAAATAGTCCGCCTGCTCCTCGACGCCACCGGGCGCCATCAGCACCAGCTTGTCGAGCATCTCGGGATGCTTGAGGGCGAAGCCGATGGCGATGGCGCCGCCGAGCGAATTGCCGACCAGTGTGCAACGCTCGACGCCGATGGCATCGAGCGTCTGTTTCACGCACTGCACGAACAGCTCAAGCGGATAGTCGATGTCATCGGGCTTGTCGGAGTAGCCGTAGCCGATCAGGTCCTGGACGATGACGCGGTAGCCGGCCTCGACCAGCGCCGGATAATTGCCCTTGAAATTGCTGTGGCCGCAGGCGCCGGACCCGGAGCCGTGCAGAAAAACGACCACAGGCCCCTGGCCCTGATCCAGATAGTGGATCGTGTGACCGTTGGGCAGTGTTGCGTATTGGCCTTCGGGAACAGGCTTGTTCGTCATCAGCTGGGACCCCGGCGATCGGAGGGCGGGCGCTGGCGCCCACGGAATCTGCCCTCATGGTGTCGCGCAAGGGCCTGTGGAGCTTCACCCTTTTGGACTACGGTGCGCGGTGGCCGCGTCGGTAGCATGAAGGCCGTCATTCCATGGGCGGCGGGTATGGTGAACAACGGCAGCAGTCAGGGCAGGGTGGTGCTCATCACCGGCGGTGCCAAGGGCGTGGGGCGTGGCATCAGCGAGTGCTTTCTGGCGAATGGCGATCGCGTGATCGCCTGTGGTCGCGAGGCGCCCGAGGCCCTGCCTGCGGTGGGCGACGCCCAGGCTGCCTTCATGCCGGTGAACCTGCGTGATGGCGATGCCATCGACGCCTTGTTCGAGCGGATTCAGACGCAGTACGGCCGGCTCGATGTGCTGATCAACAACGCCGGTGGCACTCCGTTTGCTCTGGCGGACCAGTCACCGGCTCGACTGCACGAGAAGATTTTCCAACTGAACCTGATGGCACCGTTCCACCTCGCGCAAAAAGCCAACGCGATGATGCAGGCCGGCGCGGGCGGTAGCATTGTGTTCATCGGCAGCGTCAGTGGTCTGCGCGCGTCTCCCGGCACCGCAGCCTACGGCGCGGCCAAGGCGGCGATTCTGAATTTGGTGCAGTCACTTGCCGTGGAGTGGGCGCCGAAGGTGCGGGTGGTCGCGGTCAGCCCGGGCCCTGTTCTGACCGAACAGTCGCATTTGCACTATGGCGACGAAGCCGGCATCGCGGCCGTCGCCGGAACCATTCCCCTGCAGCGGCTGGCCGACCCGGCCGATGTCGGCCGCGCCTGCGTGTGGCTGAGTTCTCCGGAGGCGGCCTACGTGTCCGGCAGTAATCTGCTGCTGCATGGTGGCGGCGAACGACCGGCGTTTCTCGACGCGGCGACCGTCAACAGATCCTAAGCTCAGCCGGCAGCAGGAAGGCGATTCAAGGCCGGGTCGTTCGGTGGGCGCAGTACACATTGCGTACCGCCCGGCGAGTACATCGAGACAACGCATTCGTTGCAGGCGGTGCAGCCGGAGCGTACCGCAAGTCCGTCGCGGAACTTGTTGACGAGCCCGGCATCGTGCAACAGGGCGCGACCCATGACGACCGCCTCGAATCCGTCGTCGTGTACTTGCCGTGCGGCGTCCAGCGATTGCACGCCACCGAGGTAGGCCAACGGCATGTTGACCGCGGCGCGGACCTTCAGCGAATGCTCGCGCAGATACAGTTCGCGGAACTCGATTTTCGGGCCACACAGACGCATCGCGCGTGTCGCCGGTTTGATCACCGGATTCTGGATCGTGTCGGTGGCGGCGCTCGGCATCGGGCTGCCGAAGATCGCCCACGGAGACTCCACGTTCATGCCGCCGGAGAGCACCAGCAGATGTGCGCCGGCCTGTTCGAGCACTTGCGCGATTGCTGCGGCGTCGTCCGCGGTGCCGCCGCCCTTGAACGCTTCGGTCACGCTGAGCTTGCAGCTCACGGCGAGATCATGGCCGACCGCGTCGAGGACCCGCCGCAGCACTTCGGCCGGATAGCCCGCCCGTGCCGCGGCGTCGCCGCCGTACGTGTCGCGCCGCCGGTTGTAGGCCGGCGACAGGAACTGGCTCAGCAGATAACCGTGACCCATGTGGATTTCGACGGCGTCAAAGCCTGCCTCGCGCGCCAGGCGGGCAGCAGCGACGAACTGCGTCGTCACCGCTTCCATTTCGGCGCTCGTCATCGCTTTCTTGAACAGACGGCCGGACAGCACGCCGGGGGCGTTGAAGCCGCCGGAAGCACTGCGCGGATAGCGGGTGGACAGTTCAGGCAGAAAGGTGAAGGCACCGCCATGCGTGATCTGCGCACAGGCCGCCGCGCCTTCGCGATGCACCGCCTCGGTGAGTACGCGCAGCGGTGCGAGGCTTTGCGCATCAAGCCGCAGCTGATCGACAAAGGTGCGGCCGTCGTCGCTGATCGCGCAGTAGGCGACCGTGGTCATGGCTGCGCCACCGGCTGCGATCCCGCGATGGTGTTCGACCAGCGCACGAGAGACCATGCCGCCACGGGCCATCCCTTCGTTGGTGGCCGATTTGATGAAGCGGTTGCGCAGGCGCAGGGGGCCGATGCGCCATTCCGAGAACAGCGGATCCTCAGCCAAGGGACGCCGTCCAGCCAGCCAGCTTGCGCACCAGCATGGTCTGACGCGTGACGCCGGTCTTGCTGAAGATGAAGCGCAGGTAGTTGCGGGCGACAGCCTGTTTCAGCCCGAGCTGGACGGCCGATTCCTCCAGTGTCAGTCCGTCGGCAAGACACTGCGCAAGGGCCGCCTCCATGCGCGACAGACCGAAGCGCCGTTGCAGTGCGTCGGCGGACATCCGTGAGCCGCCGGTTTCCGAATCGCGCAGGAACAGGATCGATACCGGCCGGGGCTGGCCGCTGGTGCTGAAGCGCGGCGGCACCGAGCGCAGCAGCAGACTCAGGGAGCCGCTACCGGATGATCGGCGTACCGAAAGACCGGGGATGAGCTCAGGCGTCTGCAGGCCGGCGCTATGCGCGGCTTTGGCCAGCAGCGCGTTCAGCCGGCGGTCCTCGATATGCCGATCGAGGTGCAGGCGGCGGTCGATCAGCCGAAGGCCGTCCCGAAGCTCGAGAATGCGGTCTGCCTCACGGTTGGTGGCGAGCACCCGTCCGGCGGCATCGAATCCGATGATGCCGAGCTGCAAACGGTCGATCACGCCCGAATAGAGTTGCTGCTCGCCGCGGCGGGTATCGCAGCGCGCCTGAATCTGAATCGCCCGCTGCAGATGCGGCAGCAGGACCCGGCACAGCGATCGTTCCGGCTCCGTGAAGGCGGGCATTCCACTGGCGCGCGCAATGCGGATGCGACAGGCCGTGCCATCCGAGGTACGCAGGTCGACCCCTAGCAGCGGGCCGAGGTCCAGCGGCACCAGATATTCGCGGTACAGGGCGGTTTCGAACCACGCCGGGCCCAGCAGCTCATCCGGCGTTGCGATCGTGCCGGGGTCGACACCGGAAAACGGGTCCAGCGCGAAGTTGTGCAGCTGAAACGCCTGGACCCCGTCGGTGCGCACGGTGTCGGTATCGCACGGCACTTCACTGTCGCGAACGTCGTCCGGGCTGATCGTCAGTGACACATGCTTGGCCTCGAACGCATCGCGCAGGGCATGGAGCGCCGACCGCCACGGCGGCGATTCGCCGGGCCCGTCGTAGATCGCGCCCACCAGCGTGTTCATCATCGTGAAGCCACTGTGCAGCCGCATTGGCCGGGATGCGGCGGCATCCAGCTGCCAGTTGTCACCGCCGGTCACCGCGTCATTGGCGGCCTGTCGGTCCTGATACCTCATGCGTGACTCCGGCGCATGCGCGGCCAGCCGACGGGCACTCGAAGGCGGGATGGCACTGAACGATTCATACCGACTTGATACGACGTCGACCTTGGCCCTGGCTTCGTCCGAACAGAGGATGAACGTTCGGACCCAGAAGCCGGGCGCCGTCGGGCCGGTCGACGGCCGGCCATTTTGCCTTGATCCGGGTCAAGGCCAGCTGAGGCACCCAATCATAGAATCCGGTCAGGAGCCTGGGTCGCGAGACCGACCGGTCTCCCGAATCGCCACTCAGTGACAGCCGGCGCAACGACCGTCACCAGCGGCAGAAAACCCCATGAATGGGAGTGAATGGAAATGTATAACGACCCTGTACTCATACTGTTGTACGCCGTGCTCGGAATTGTCCTGGCGCTGCTGGTTCTGGAAGCGGTGTTCGACCTTCGCCCGCATCAGGTGGTGAGCGCGTCACTTCGTACGCTCGACCAGTTGCCGGCGCGCATGGTCCGCTTGCTGAGGCATCGTGGCGTACAGTCGAACAGCTTGCCTGCGGACCTCGCTCCGCTGGAGCTCGAGAGGGCTCGGATTCGTTGCCGGAATTGCGGCAACGTGGACCGGTGTGAGTCGGTGATCGCCGGACGTGAAGACGCCGGCGACTACGGCTTCTGTGAGAATCAGGCCGTGCTGGTCCGGTTCGATTCGAAGGCGCCGCAGGCCAGGGCGGCCTGATACCGCAGGCACGACGGGTCCGGGCGGGCCAAACTCGGGATCGTGGCGGTCGTCCCAAAGGGTGAGGCCAAGCGCGGGATCGTGAACAACACTCTTCCGATCATGCGAAGAGGGACGATCACCGATGTCACTGCCACTCGAAGACCTGGAACTGATCCGGCGTGTGAAGTACGCCTATTGCCGCTGTATCGATACCGCCAACGTGGACGAGGTGCGCAGCTTGTTCACCGAGGACGCCAGCGTCTGCTACGTCGGCGGCACTTACCGGTTCGAAGCGCAGGGGCGCGACAAGATCGTGGAGGCGCTGTCCTACGCCTTCCATGCCGAGGCCATTGCGGTACACAACGTCCATCATCCCGAGATCGATTTCGTGTCGCCGAGCGAGGCCACCGGCGTCTGGTATCTCAAGGACTGGTTTCTGGATCTGCGCCGCAAGATCATCACCGACGGCACCTCGCTGTATCGGGATCGCTACGTGAAACAGGACGGGCGCTGGTTGATCCAGCACGCCAGTTACGAGCGTGTTTACGAGATCGTGACGCCGATCGACGAGGCGCCGAACATCACCGCACACCTGCTCGCCCAGCGCGGCAAGCGTCTCCCCGAAGGTGCCTGAAGCCGGCGCCGTGGCTACTGTGCGTCGCTGAGTTCCAACTGCTCCGAACGGACCCAGCCGCCGGAGCCCTGAACAGTGCGCACGCGGTACCAGGCGGGCTGCGTATCCAGGCTGCGTTCCGTGACACTGAGCGGGCGTCCGTCGTCGATAAAGCCGATCCGGGCCGACTTCAGCGACGGAATTTCGTAGACGTCGGCGCGACCCACGGCGCGAGCGGAACGTCGGCTGATTACTTCGGTCCGGGGTCGCACGGGCGCCGGCATGACCGCGGCGACGGACTCTGGGGCGGGCGGGGCGGTCGGTGCCGGCATCGGTGTCGTGGCGTCATGATCCTTGGCCGCGGGCGCGGCCTGTGCGCTTGCGGCGACCGTGCGACGGGTTTCGCCGCGCGCCGCCGCGAGCTGCTGTTGCAGCGCATCGATGGTTTCGGCCTGTGCCCGCAATGTATTGCTGAGCTGATCACGGCCGGATTTCGACGCCAGCAATGATTGATCACGGTCCGCCAGTTGTGTCCGCAAGCTGGCCAGTTCGGTGCTCAGCGTCGCAACCTGGGTCTGCAGTTCTGCTGTGTCCGAGCCGGCAACCCGGTTCAATCGTTCAATATCGGCCCGTAATGATTCGTTCTGCTGCTGCGTCAACTTCAGTTGTGCCTGCAATTGCGCAAGTTGAGCGCCGTCGGCCGAGGACGGCGCGGCTTCGCCCGCGGTTGCCGCAGCCAGTTGTGTTTCCAGTCTGTCGATGCGGGCCACGTATGTGTTCAGGGATTCTCCATAGCGCTGCAACTTTTCACGCAATTCGACCTGATTCTCGCTGCGCTGGTTGATTTCGCGCTGTGCCGCAGCCAGCTGCGCCTGGAGATTGCGGACTTGACCGCCATTGACGGGGGCGGGCACGCGCGGCGGTGCGGTGGACGCGCCGTCACCGGACTCTGCGAATTGCAGGCGTGACTGCAGGCGTTTGACCTCTTCATTGCGCACGGCGAGGGCGGAGCGCACGTTGCTGAGCTCTTCGAGGATGCTTTGCGGTGGCTCGCAACTGGGCGGCGCGGTGTCGAGCTTCTTTTCCGCCAGCCGGCGAGCGATGCCGAGCTCCTGTTCGAGTTCGGCGACCTGCTGACGGTATTTCTCGACGCTGGCCTTGTAGCGCGAGACGCGTTGATCCATGTCCTGCTCGGTCAGGCACGATTCCCAGGACGGCTTTGGGGAGGCGGTATCGGCTGCCTGCGCCCAGACTGAAGCAGAGACGAGCAAGCCACTACCGCCCAATAGCAGTATGGCTGGCACGCCGAGGCGTGCGGCCGGTTTCGATACGGCGCGCTGATGATCGGTCCCCACCCAAACACTCCCTGCGGTCGTCCGGCCGTGAGCCGGGTGCCGGATTCCGTCCCGGCAAACACGATGGCGATGCCACCGTAACCCTGATCTCGCATTATCGGGAAAGTCGGCGGGGACTGCACGGCTTGTCGTAGCCGACGGCCTGCTTGACCAAGCAGAGCCGCTCGACCTGCGCGTCGCGTGGATTCCGGATCAAGCCAAGGGCTTGTCCGGAATGACGATGCTGGGGCGGCACTAGCCCAGGGCGATCACGCTGTTGAGCAGCAGACGCACCAGCATGGTCTGACGCGTGACGCCGGTCTTGCAGAAGATCGAGCGCAGATGCGTACGCGCGGTGTTGCGCCGTACGCCCAGGCTTTCCGCCGCTTCGTCCAGGGTCTGGCCGTCCGCCAGCAGCAGGGCCAGCGCGGCTTCCATCCGCGTCAGCCCGAACAGTCGTCGCACCAGTTCCTGCGACGGATGCGCGGCATTGGATTCCGGATCGCGCAGGAATACGGCAGCTGCCGGGCGTTGCCGGCTTTCGGACCAGCGTCCCAGCGGGATCGCGCGCACCAGGACGCCGAGCTTGGAACGACCGGACGGTCGCGTGATCGACATGGCCTCCACCACGCCGGGGCCATCGTCTTCGGTGGTGCCGGCGACGGCGCTGCGGATCATGCGCTGCAACTCGCGGCCTTCATTTCTGGTGTCCACGCACAGGGTTTTGCCGATCGCGCTGATGCCGTCCTTTTCGTCGAGGATGCGGCGCGCTTCCTGGTTCATGTCGATCAGCTCCCCGCCCGGCCCGAAGGTGATCATGCCAAGCAGCAGACGATTCACCGTGCCGGAAAACAGCTGATATTCGCATTCGAGCACGTCGAGTCGTGCATGCAGCTGGATCGCGCGCTTGAGGTGCGGCAGCAGCATGCGGACCAGAGCCTTGTCTTCCGAGTCGAACTTCGGCGAGTCGCCGGTGCGGGTCACGCGGAAGCGGCATTCGATGCCGTCGCGCGTGTAGATGTCCGCACCCAGCAGATGACGGATATCGAGCGGCTTCAGGTATTCCTGATACATCGCGCTCTTGAGCCACTGCGAGCCGATCAGTTCCTCGGCGGTGACGACTTCGCCTTCCGGCAGCCGCACGAACGGGTCGAGCGCGAAGAAGTGGGTTTCGTAGGACCTCACGCCCTGCGTGGTGGTGCTGCCGGTGTTGATCATCACACCGGATTCTTCGGAGGACGGTGGCCTCAGAATCAGCGTGACATGGGCGGCGCCGAGGCGTTCACGCAGCAATGCGATGGCGCTGTGCCAGGGCGGGGATTCGGTGGGGCCGTCGTAGATGGCGCCGATCAGTTTGTCGAGGTCGATGAAATCCTGGGTATCGAAGATTTCCAAAGCTCGCACCGATTGCGACCGACTGTCGATTTGCCGCGCTTGGGCAAGAGATGCAACTGTCGTGGGCATTGACTGGGTCTCCTCTTCGTCATGCCGGATGATGGCCGTTCCAGGGCCTTTTATTCGCTTTATCCGTGGTTCTGTGACCACTCGGACGGAGTATCAATACGCTGGCGTATCGAACGCCGTCAAGGGCAAAAATTCAGGCAGAAATCCAGCTTATCGTCGGACCTCAATCCGCAGATCGAGTAAGCCAGCGTGCTCCGCGCGGCGATTCACCCGAACGGACGAGACACGCGGCGCCATAACAAGCAAAAATCTGCTTGGCGATTTTTCAATGATGGCGAGTTCATTTTCCGGCTTGGCCGGAGGGCGGCATCGTTCGAATTTCTCACGACGCAGCTGATTCGTCTCGACCGACCAACTCTGCACAAGGATTGGAACCGCATGAGCGAGCTTTCCATGAAGCGGGCCATGCAGGCCTACATCGACGCCTTCAATCGCTCGGACTGGCAAGGCATCGTGAATCTGTACGCGGACGATGCGACCGTCGAAGACCCGGTCGGGCAGGGTGTGATCAACGGTCGTGCCGACATCGCGGCGTTCTATCAGCGTTCGATCGAGACCGGCGCGCGCCTGCGGTTGGCGGCGCCGATACGGGCCTCGCACGGCGACGAAGCCGCCATGGCGTTCGATGTGGAGCTGACCATGCCGAGTGGACGCGCTGTGATTCGGGTGATCGACGTGATGCGTTTCGACGAGTCCGGCCGGTTCATTTCCATGCGTGCGTTCTGGGGGCCCAGCGACATGGAAGGACTCGCCCCCTGAGTCCGGCTACTCGAATACGTGGGTGACCGGTGGCTTCTCGTCGCCGACGCCCAGGTCATTCTCGATGATGCGCCGTTGCCGCTGTGCAGCCGGAATCTGGGCGGCATCGACATAGAACTGTTCGTACCACTGGCGCAGCTGATAGATTGGGCCATCACCATCGCACAGCAGCGGATTGTCGATACGGACCTTGTTGTGCCAGATCTCGACATCCTCGCCGAAGGCCTGACAGGACGCTTCCACGTAGGACTTGATCATCTCGTTGTTCTGTTCCTCGGACAGCCCGGGAATCTTCTTCACGATCACGCCGAAACGCAGTTCGAAATTGTTCTGGTCGATCGGTACATGCGTGTTCAGCAGGATCGATTCGATCGGTACGCCCTGCGATTCACCCTTCATGTGGGTGATGTGATACGCCGGTCCGAAGTAGGTCGCCACGGTCTTGAGCAGCTTGCCGCCGCCGAGGCGCTCGTTGGCGCCCATCATCACCTGCGAGACTTTGTGGCCGTCGAACAGATTGGCGAAGTACACCAGTTTGAACGGACCGTGCACGGTTTCGAAATGCGCGAGGTCGGACTGATTGTCGATCAACTCACGGCAGTTGTTGTTGATCGTCCATTTCACGATCGACCAGTCGGACCATTCGTCCGACAGTGCCTGCTCCATGCGCGGAATCGCGACCTCCGGCGGCGGCGGATTGCCCTCCGGATCGTTCCACACGAACAGCAGGCCGTTCTCCTCCATCGTCGACCAGGGCTGGATGCGCGCCTTGGGTGGAATCCGCTTGGCATAGGGAATATGCGTGCATCCACCATCGCCCCCCCATTGCCAGCCGTGAAAGCGGCAGGCCACGGTGCCGTCCTTGAGTTCGCCCAGCCCCAGGTCGGCGCCCATGTGCGGGCACCACGCGGTCAGAATCTTGAGCTCGCCCTGCTGATCCGGGAACACCACCAGCCGGGTCCCGAAGGCGCTCAGCGAATGCGGCTTGCCGTCGCGATAGTCTTTCGCCAATCCGAGGCAGTGCCAGCCACGCGCATAGCGTTCGACCGGCGTCGCCGCCTCGATTTGATGCATCGGCGCCGAACCGCTCGCGCTTCTCATGACTGTGGCCATCGTGCTTGCTCCCAACCGGTACCCGGAAATGCCGCTCAGTCTGAGCAGGGCTCGTAGCGACGACATCATCCATTTGAGTGAACCCGGTGATCCATTGATCGACGGGAATCGGCGAATCTTGCGTGTCGCGCCGGCTACTCACTTTGGGTGAAGCCATTGCGCGGCGCGGCGTGTGAAATCGGCGGCGATGACGAGGGGGCCGCCGGTCGCCCGTGTTGCCCGCACACCTTCCCAAGGAGAACGCCGTGCAGAGCGAACTCAAGACCGCCCAGGTTTCGTCCCAGGCCGTACCCGTGAGCCCGCAGGTTCTGGTGCAGCGCGCACGGGATCTGGTGCCGAAGCTGATCGAACGCGCCGCGCAGGCGGAATCGGAGCGCCGTGTTCCGGTGGCCACGGTGGCCGAGATGAAGGCGGCGGGCCTGTTCGACGTGCTCAAACCCAAGCGCTACGGCGGCTACGAGATGGACCCGCAGGTGTTCTACGACATCTGCATGACGTTGGCCGAGGGCTGCATGTCCACCGCCTGGATCTACGGCGTGATCGGCGTGCACAACTGGCAGATCGCCCTGTTCGATCCGCGTGCCGCCGAGGATGTCTGGAAGGACGACAGCTCGGTGCTGATCGCCTCCACCTACATGCCCAAGGGGCAGGTCACTCCGGTGGAGGGGGGCTTCCGGTTCTCGGGACGCTGGGGCTTTTCGAGCGGCGTCGACCACTGCGACTGGGTCTTCCTGGGCGGTCTCATCTTTAATGAGGGCCAGCCGCCGGAGTACCGCACCTTTCTGCTGCCGAAGTCGGATTTCGAGGTGATCGACACCTGGCACGTGATGGGCCTCAAGGGCACCGGCTCCAAGGACATCGTGGTCAAGGACGTGTTCGTGCCGGAATACCGCACGCATCGTGGAATCGACGGCTTCATGGGCACCAATCCCGGAGGCAAGACCTTTACCTCGGATCTTTACAAGCTGCCGTTCGGGCAGATCTTCGTACGCGCCGTGTCCTCGGCCGCGATCGGCGGCTTGCAGGGCGCGCTGAACGTGTTCCTCGATTTCGCCAAGGTTCGTGTCGGCGACATGGGCAACAAGACATCCGAGCAGGGGCCGGCGCAGGTGGCGGTGGCCGAGACCGCCATCGCCATCGATGAAATGAAGCTGGTGCTGGACCGCAACTTCCGCGTGCTGATGGACAAGGTACGGGCCGGCGAACCGCTGGACGACATGCAGCAGCGCCTCCACTTCCGGGCACAGGCAGCGCAGGTGGTCGATCGTTGCGCCCGCCATGCCTATCAGCTGTTTTCGGCTTGCGGCGGGCGCGGCATCTTCACCGACTTTCCGCTGCATCGCTACATGTTCGACATCTACGCGGCACGTGGGCACTACGCCAACAACCCCGACCAGTTCGGCCGCAATTTCGGTGGATTCATGCTGGGGCGCGACAACACCGACGTATTCATCTGAGGCGGTCGACACCATGGATTCACGCAAGCCCGAAGGGACGTGGGATCATCAGTTCGATGTCGTGGTCGTGGGCTCCGGCGCGGGTGGAATGACCGCGGCGCTGTGCGCGCGATCACTGGGACTGTCCGCGCTGCTGGTCGAGAAGTCCGACCGCTACGGTGGCACCAGTGCGGTGTCGGGTGGCGGAATCTGGATTCCCTGCAACGACCAGATCGAAGCGCTTGGTGGCAGTGACTCCTACGACGAAGCCTTGCGCTATCTGACATTCCTGATCGGCGACGAGGTGCCGCAGGAACGCATCGAGGCCTATCTGCGCAGCGCGCCGGAGATGGTGCGATTCCTCGAGCGCCGGTTCGGCATCGGCTTCGACGCGGTCAAGCGCTATCCGGACTATTTCCCGGACAAACCGGGCGGCAAGCCCGGCTACCGCACGATGGAACCGCGGCAGTTCGACGCGGCGCAGCTTGGGGAATCGTTCGATCAGCAGCGTGAGGCCTACAAGGGGACGCAGCTGATGGGGCGCATCTCGATGAATCAGGTCGAGGCACATACGCTGTTCACGCGCGGTGCCGGCTGGATCTGGCTGACGCTGAAAATGATGGCCAAGTATTGGCTGGATTTCGGCTGGCGGCGACGCAGCCCGCGTGACCGGCGACAGACCCTGGGGCAGGCGCTGGTGGCGTCCTTGCGTCACGCAATGGCGCAGAACCAGGTTCCGTTGTGGCTGAACACGGCGCTGGACGACGTGATCGAAGTCGGCGGCCGGGTTGCCGGCGTGCTGGTCCGGCAGAACGGACGAAGCCTGCGCATCGGTGCCTCCCGCGGCGTCGTGCTCGCCAGTGGCGGCTTCGAATCCAATCAGCAGATGCGGGAGCAATACCTGCCCAAGCCGACGCAATCGGCCTGGACCGCGGCGCCGCCGATCAATGTCGGAGACGGCATTCGCATCGGCCAGTCACTGGGCGCGGATGTGGCGTTCATGAACCTCACTTGGGGCTCGCCGACGATGAAGGTGCCCGGCACGGTCGCGGCGGCCGGATTGTTCGTCGAACGCGGTTTGCCGGGTTGCGTCATGGTCAACCAGCAAGGTCAGCGCTTCGTGAACGAGGCAGCACCGTATACCGAGATCGTCTACGCGATCTATCGGGACCACGAGAAGTCCGGCGCCACCGTGCCGTGCTGGCTGGTGTTCGACGCGGACTTTCGGCGCAAGTACCCGATGGGGCCGATGCTGCCCGGTAGTATCCAGCCCGACCGGCGCCTTCCGAGCGACTGGCTCGACACCGTCTACTGGCGTGCCGACACACTGGATGCCTTGGCTGCCAAGATTGGTGTCGATGCGGGTGGCCTGCGCGACAGCGTGCAGCGCATCGCGGAGTTCTCCAAAACCGGGCGCGATACCGATTTCGGCAAGGGCGACACCGTGTTCGATCGTTATTACAGCGATCCCTCGGTGTCGCCGAACCCCTGTCTGGCTCCGATCGCCAAGCCGCCGTTCTATGCCGTGCGCGTGGAACCGGGCGAACTTGGTACCAAGGGCGGCCTGCTGACCGACCCCAGCGCACGCGTATTGCGCAAGGACGGGTCCGTGATCGACGGCCTGTACGCGATCGGCAACTGCTCGGCCGCCGTGATGGGACGTACCTATGCCGGTCCGGGCGCCACCCTGGGGCCGGCGATGACCTTTGGCTACATCGCCGCGCATGACATGGCGGGTGTGGCGTTGGCCGGGGCTGCCAAAGTTGCGCGCGCGGCTTAGCTCGGTGGGCGCGAAATGCGTTGTCTCGCGCAAAGACGCTAAAGACTCCAAGCACAGCGAGGAATAAGAACAACGCGGTTCTTCGCGCTTTTGCGCCTTTGCGCGAGGCAATGCCGTTGTCGCCCAATTCATCCACAATGAGCACTCTGGCATTCGAGTTTCGAACAGGCGCAACGCACGTCTGTCGGATGGAGGCACCAATGGACAGCAAACCGTCGCAGAGCGCAGACACCGGATTCGATTCATTCGCGGCGTTCTACCCGTTCTATCTGAGCGAGCACGCCAACCGCACCAGCCGACGCCTGCATGTGATCGGGACTGGCAGCCTGATCCTGATCCTGGCCTGCGCCCTGATCAGCGGTGCATGGAGCCTGCTGTGGCTGCTGCCGCTGGTTGGTTATGGATTTGCCTGGGTCGGACATTTCTTCTTCGAGCACAACCGGCCGGCCACGTTCAAGCATCCGTTCTACAGCCTGATGGGCGACTTCGTGATGTTTCGCGACGTGCTCAGCCGGCGCATTCCCTGGTAGCCGCCGCATCTACCTCAAGCGGATCAAGTCGGTCCGGTGTCTAGACCGCAGACTCGTCGGATCGCAGCTTTGACGGGTGGCGGCAGGATGCAAGCTCTTACGGGAAAAGTCGCACTGGTGACCGGTGCCGGCCAGGGTGTGGGGCAGGGCATTGCCTTGGCCCTGGCTGATGCCGGTGTCGCCGTCGCTGTGAGCGGCCGTACGCGCGCCAAGCTTGAAGACACAGTGTCGCAAATCGAGCGCCGTGGCGGCCGCGCACTCGGGGTGGTCTGCAACGTCCGCGATGCGCAGGCGCTGGCCGCTTGTGTGGACGAGATCGTGAACACGCTCGGCCGACTGGACATCCTCGTCAACAACGCCCAGGAAGTGCCGCTGGGGACGCTGTCGATGGTAGACGACGAGGCTTTCGCAGCTGGCTGGGAATCCGGCCCACTGGCGGTGTTCCGCTTGATGAAACTGTGCCATCCGCATCTCAAAAATGCCATGGACAGGGGCGGCGGCTGCATCATCAATCTCGCCTCATCGGCCGCCAGGCGCTGGGATCTGAACGGATACGGTGCCTATGCCGCGATCAAGGAGGCCACGCGCCAACTGACGCGTGCCGCCGCCTGCGAATGGGGACCGGACGGTATCCGCAGCAATGCGATCCTGCCGCTGGCAAACTCGCCGGCCATGCGCGCCTGGAGTGAGGCACAGCCCGAGGCCGCTGCTGCCTTCGTCGCGAGCGTGCCACAAGGCCGCGTCGGCGATTGCGAGGCGGACATCGGGCGCTTCGTGGTGGTGCTGTGTTCGGACGCCTGCGCTTACCTCAACGGGCAAAGCATCGGTCTGGACGGTGGGCAGGCCTATCTAGGTTGACGCTTGGCGTTGCTGGATGTCGAGATTCATGAAGACGCTGTTGGGGTCGTCCTTGTAGCCGGAAAACGGCGCGCAGGGCTGGAACCCGAATTTCGTATACAGCCTCCGCGCCGGTTCGAAGAACGGCATCGAACCGGTTTCCAGGCTCAGGCGTCGATAGCCGCGCGCCGCCGCTTGGTCGAGCATGTGTCGCAGCAGCATCGAGGCGATGCCCTGCTGCTTGCGGGTGCCGGATACGCGCATGGACTTGATCTCGGCATGCGTCTTGTCCAGTTCCTTGAGTGCGCCGCAGCCGACCAGAACCTGTTCGTCCCAGACCGTCCAGAACGTGATCTCCGGCTTGCGCAGACCGTCGAGATCGAGCGCATGCTTGCTCTCTGGCGGCGAGACGGACTTCATGTCGCGAATGTGGTCTTCGAGAAACGCGGCGATTTCCGGTCCGCTCAGGTCGTCGATACGGATATGCATGGGATCGGTCGAGCGCTCCGCTAGAAACTGCGGTCGCCGACTTCGGCGACGTAGCCGCGCGCGGCGTCGATGATGGTCTTGCCGAGGTAGGCGTACTGTTTCGAGAACGGTGGCCAACGGTCGCCGAATCCCAGCAGATCATTGATGACCAGGACCTGTCCGTCGCAATCAGGGCCGGCGCCGATGCCGATCGTCGGTATCGGGAGGCGAGCGGTAATGGCGGCTCCCAGCGTGTCGGGAATATGTTCCAGCACCAGCATGAAGGCACCGGCATCGGCGATGCCCTGGGCTTCATCGGCGACGCGCGCCGCATCCTCGGCATCGCGTCCGACCTGCCTGAAATTGCTGGCCGTCTGGGGCGTCAGACCGGTATGGCCGACGACGTCGATGCCGTTTGCCACCAGATGCCGGATCACCGCGTACTTCGGACCTTCGAGCTTGACGCTGTCGGCGCCGGCCTCGACCAGCAGCCGCGCGCTGTGCAGCGCGGTCTCCGGGTCACCATCCGTGTCGTAGGGAAGATCGCCGATGATGTGAGTCTCGCTGGCACCGCGTCTCACGGCGCCAATGTGATAGCGCATGTGATCCAGCGTGACCTCACGCGTGCTGTCGAAGCCCATTTCCACCATGCCCACCGTGTCTCCGACGAGCAGAACCGGCACACCCGCCACTTCCAGGCTGCGGGCGATCGGCGTGGTGTAGGCCGTGAGCATGGCGATCGGTCTGGACGACTTCATGCCTTTCAGGGATTCGGCGCTGAGTTTGCGGATCTGGCTCATGTGCGGCTGGCCCGGTGGGTATGGGGCCGGAACGTTAGCGCGCCGCAGCGGTGGCGACAATCGCCGGCTCGGCGTCGCCGCTCAGAACCAGTCGTCGCGCATGTGCAGGCAACTGGTGTCGAGGCTGCGCAGCAGCGCGAACTGCGGCGCGGTTTTCGGCAGTTCCCAGCGGAAGAACCAGCGCGCAGCGGCCAGCTTGCCGCCGTAGAACGCCTCATCGGCACCGCTGCGGTCGGCGCCTTGTGCGGCCACGGCCTGACGCAGCCAGACCCAGGCCATGACCACGTGGCCGAAGGCCTCCAGAAACACGGTGGCGTTGGCCAACGCGAGTTCGGCATCGTCCCGCAGGGCCGGGCCGAGCACGGCCAGTGTCTGAGCGACATCGCCGAGCGCCGCTTCAAGCGCGTCCGCGTGTTCGGTCAGTTGCGCGTCGTCTCGCGCGCGCGCCTCGGCCAGCGTCAGGGCGATGCACCGCTGCAACAGCGCCAGCGGCGCACCGCCGCGCATCCACAGCTTGCGGCCCAGCAGATCCAGCGCCTGGATGCCATGCGTGCCTTCGTGAATCGGGTTGAGGCGGTTGTCGCGGTAGCACTGCTCCACCGGATAGTCGCGCGTGTAGCCGTAGCCGCCGTGAATCTGGATGGCGAGATGGTTGGCTTCCAGGCACCACTGCGAGGGCCAGCTTTTGACCACGGGCGTGAGCAGGTCGAGCAGCAGCCCGGCTTCCTCCGCGGCCTTGGCGGTACCGGTGCGCTGTTCGTCCACCAGACGCGCCGCGTACAGGCACAGCGCGAGTCCGCCTTCCACGTACGCTTTCTGCGCCAGCAGCATGCGCCGGATGTCCGCATGCTCCGTCAGCGTCACTGGCGGTGTGTTCGGGTCCTTGGCCGTGGGCGGGCGACCCTGACGACGTTCGCGCGCATAGGCCAGTGAATGCAGATAACCCGCGTAGCCAAGCATCACGGCGCCGAGGCCGACGCCGATGCGTGCCTCGTTCATCATGTGAAACATCTGTACCAGCCCGCGATTGGCCTCACCGATCAGCTCGGCGTGGCAGTCGCCCTCATCGCCGAACGAGAGAATCGTCGAGGTCGTGCCGCGATAGCCCATCTTGTGGATCAGGCCAGCCAGCTTCACATCGTTGCGCGCGCCGAGACTGCCGTCTTCATTGACGCGGAGCTTGGGCACGATGAACAAGGAGATGCCGCGCGTTCCGGCCGGTGCGCCGTCGATGCGCGCCAGCACCAGGTGCACGATGTTCTCGGACAGCTCGTGATCGCCGCCGGAAATGAAGATCTTGGTGCCGACCAGCCGATAGCTGCCATCGTCCTGCGGGATCGCGCGCGTGCGCACGTCGGCGAGGCCGGAGCCGGCCTGCGGCTCGGTCAGCGCCATGGTGCCGAAGTAGCGGCCGGACAGCAGATTCGGCAGGTAGCGCTGCTTCTGAGCGTCCGAGCCGAATGCGGCGATGAGATTGGAATTGCCAATCGTCAGGAACGCATAGGCCATGGTGCCGACGTTGGCCGCGTCGAAGATCGCAAACGCCGATTGCGCGATGGTCTGCGGTAGCTGCATGCCGCCCCAGTCGGACGTATGCGTGGCGGCGATGAAGCCGGCCTCGCAAAAAGCGTCGAGCGCGGGTTTGACCTGCGGGATCATCGTCACGCGCTCGCCGTCGAACTGCGGCTCGTTCTCGTCCGCCTCGCGGTTGTGCGGCGCGAACAGATCGGTGGCCATGCGCTCGGCGGTGTCGAGGATCGCGTCGAACTGTTCGCGCGAGTGCTCGGCGAAGTGTTCGCGCGCGCTCAGGGCCTCGCAGTCCAGCACTTCGTAGAGCTGGAAGGCGAGGTCGCGGCGGTTGATCAGCGGCGTGCTCATGCGGCCAGCAAACCGTCGCTGAGCTGACCCAGGTGATGGTCGGAATCACCGAACTGTGTGTTGATCATCGTCAGGCGCTTGAACAGATGGGCGGCGCGTACCTCCAGCGTCACGCCCATGCCGCCATGCAATTGCACCGCGCCCTGGCCGACGGTGCGGCCGCTCTGACCGATCATGGTCTTGGCCTGGGCCAGCGCCTGCGCGCGTTCGGCGGCGTCCTCGCTGTCCACCTTCACGGCGGCGAGGAAAGCCATGGAGCGCGCCTGTTCGGTGGCCAGCAGCATGTCGACCATGCGGTGCTGCAGGACCTGGAACGAACCGATGGCCACGCCGAACTGCTTGCGCGTCTGCAGGTAGCCGATGGTGTCCTGATTGAGCGTGTCCATCACGCCGATCGCCTCGGCGCAGACCGCGGCGATGGCGCGTTCCTGAGCGTGCACGATGTGCGGCCAGGCCTGGTGCAGCTCACCCATCAGCGCATCGGCGTTGACGCGCACGCCGCGCAGCACGACTTCGGCGGCACGGGCGCCATCCTGCGTCGGGTAGTCGTTACGGTGCAGTCCGTCCGCCCTTGCGTCCACCAGAAACAGGGACAGTCCGTCCTCGTCACCGGCATCGCCGCACGTGCGCGCCGAGACGATCAATTTGTCGGCCTGGGCGCCGTGCAGCACGACGGTCTTGGCACCGTCGATCACCCAGCCGTCGCCGTCGGCACGCGCGCGGGTTTCGACGTGGCTCAGCACATAGCGCGCGGCGTGCTCGCCATGCGCATAGGCCAGCAGGCATTCGCCGGAGGCCACAGCCGGCAGAACCTGGGCCTGCTGCGATTCGGTGCCGGCACGCGCGACGAGGCCGGCGCCCAGCACCACGGTGGCCAGAAACGGCTCGACGATCAGGCCGCGCCCGATGGCCTCCATGGCCACGAACAGGTCGATGGCATTGCCGCCCAGGCCGCCGTGTTCCTCCGGCAGTGGCAAGGCCAGCAGCCCCATGTCCGCCAGGGTGGTCCAGCTGTCTCGCGACCAGCCGGCCTCGGACTCGAGAATTCCGCGGCGCGCCTCGAAGTCGTAGTCGCGCTTGATGAAGCTGGCGAGCGTGTCGCGCAGCAATTCCTGTTCTTCGCTGAAATTGAAGTTCATGGTCAGGCCCTAAAATCCCAGCACGATGCGGCTGATGATGTTCTTCTGGATTTCGTTGGAACCACCGTAGATCGAGACCTTGCGGTAGTTGAAGTAGCTCGGCGCCAGCGGCGCGATGGTTTCGGCCCAGCCGTCCGTGCCCACCGGTTCGCCCTGCCAGCCGGCTTCCATCGCTTCGAACAGAAACGGCAGAGCCTGCGGTCCCACCGCCTGCATCATCAGTTCGGTCAGCGTCTGCTGGATTTCGGAGCCGCGAATCTTGAGCATGGAGGCTTCAGGCCCCGGCGCGCGCTTTTCCTTTTCCGCCGCGAGCATGCGCATGTTGGTGATCTCCAGCGCACGCAGCTCCAGTTCGACCTGGGCGATGCGATCGCGGAAGCGCGCATCCTCGATCAGTGGTTTGCCGCCGCTGAGCGTGGCCCGCGCCAGTTCCTTGAGCCGCACCAGCTCGCGTTTGCTGGCGCCGATGCCGGCGATGTTGGCGCGCTCGTGCCCGAGCAGGAACTTGGCATAGGTCCAGCCCTTGTTCTCCTCACCGATGAGGTTTTCGGCCGGCACTGCCACGTCCTCGAACCAGACTTCGTTGATCTCGTGTTCGCCATCCAGGGTGATGATCGGACGCACCGTGATGCCCGGTGTCTTCATGTCGATCAGCAGAAAGGAGATACCTTCCTGCTTGCGGCCTTCACTGGCGGTGCGCACCAGACAGAATATCCAGTCGGCGTACTGACCCAGGGTGTTCCAGGTTTTCTGGCCGTTGACGATGTAGTGGTCGCCGCGACGTTCGGCGCGGGTCTTGAGCGAGGCCAGATCGGAGCCGGCGCCCGGTTCCGAATAGCCCTGGCACCACCAGTCCTCGGCCGCGAGTATTCGTGGCAGGAAGCGTTCCTGCTGCTCGCGGTTGCCGAAGGCCATGATCACCGGTGCGACCATCTTCAGGCCGAACGGCAGCAGCCGCGGCGCGCCGTGCAGGGCGGTCTCCTCGTCGAAGATCGATTGCTGCGTGGCGTCCCATTCGCAGCCGCCGAAGGCCTTGGGCCACTGGTAGCCGGCCCAGCCTTTCTTGTGCAGGATTTTCTGCCAGCCGGCGATGTCCTGCTTGTGCAGGCGCTGGCCGCCGAGCACCTTGGCGGCAATCGCCGGCGGCAGCTCGGCGCGGCAGAAGTCGCCGATTTCCTGGCGGAAGCTTTCTTCTTCCGGGGAATAGTTGAGGTCCATGCTTGAATCTCCGTCTATCTTTCTGACTATTTTTTCTGAGCGATGGCCGCGAAGAAGGCGCCCTGATCCGCAGCCGACTGCTCGCGAATCTGTTTCACCGAAGCGCGTGAGGCCATCGCTCGGTTGTAGTCGTCGAACTGCGGGATCGCCGCGCCGACGAGATCCTCGTTCCAGATCGCGAGGCAGCAGCGCTTCACCAGGTTCAGGTGCGGCCAGATGGCGCAATCCACGGCGCTCAAATCAGCACCCATGGCAAACGGAGCGAAGCTCAGCAGTCGGGCCAGAGCCGGCAGGTTCACATCCAGCTGTTGCCGTACTTCACGCTCCAGGCTCTCCGAACGCGGCGCGCGGAAAAACGCGGCCGGGTAGAGCCGCCGCGCCACCCATTCCACATAGAGCTCGCAGAACTGGATCGCCTCGCGCTGCTTGGCGCGCGTGAACGGGTCTGCGCTATACAGCGGCGCTTGCGGATACTGATCTTCCAGATATTCGAGGATGGCTTGCGATTCGCTGATGCTGCCCTGCGGCGTGATCAGGAACGGCACCTTGCCGATCGGCGAGTCGGCGTAGGCGGCCGGCTCCAGCCACGGAAAGCAGCGCTGCTCGTCGTAGTCGATGCCCTTTTCGAGCAGGGCCAGGGCGATCTTGTTGTGGTAGTTGCTGGTGGCGAAGCCACGCAGGCACGGCGAGGGGACAGGGGTATTCATTCAGTGGGTAGCCTGTAGTCGGCGTAGGTTTCACGCAGCTTGAGTTTCATCAACTTGCCGGTCGCGGTATGCGGCAGGTCTTCGGCGAACACCACATCGTCCGGCATCCACCACTTGGCGATCTTGCCTTCGAACCAGGCCAGCATCTGGTCTCGATCGAGATCGGAGCCCGGCTTGCGGATCACCACCAGCAGCGGACGTTCGTCCCATTTCGGATGTTTGACGGCGATGGCCGCCGCTTCCAGCACGTCGGGGTGGCCGACCGCGATGTTCTCGAGCTCGATCGAACTGATCCATTCGCCGCCGCTTTTGATCACGTCCTTGCTGCGGTCTGTGATCTGCATGAAGCCGTCGGCGTCGAAGTTGGCGACGTCGCCGGTGGTGAACCAGCCGTCACGCACGGATTGATCGTCCGGCTTGCGGAAATAGCCGCTGGTGACCCAATGACCGCGAATCTGAAGATTGCCGGATGACATGCCATCGTGCGGCAAGGCTTCGTTGTCGGGGCCGGCGATACGGAAGTCCACGCCGAACAGCGGGCGGCCCTGCTTGCACTGAATCGCCAGCTTGTCCTCGGCCGAAAGGTTGCGCTGCGAATACTTGAGCGATCCCGCGGTGCCGACCGGGCTGGTTTCGGTCATGCCCCAGGCGTGCATCACCCCGACGCCATAGACCTCCTGGAACTCGCGGATCATCGAAGCCGGCGCGGCGGAGCCGCCGACCGTGATCGTTTTCAGCGACGAGAACTTGAGCCCGTGTTCACGCACGTGGTTGAGCAGACCGAACCAGATCGTCGGTACGCCGGAACTGGCGGTGGTGCCGGTTTGCTCGAAGAATTCATAGAGGCTCTTGCCGTCCAGTCCCGGGCCCGGCATCGCCAATCGGTTGCCGACGATGGGCGCCGCGTACGGAATACCCCAGGCGTTGACGTGGAACATCGGCACCACTGGGCATAGCGTGTCCGTGGCCTTGAGTCCCAATACATCCGGCACGCAGGTGGCGAGCGCATGCAGCACGGTGGAGCGATGCGAATACAGCACGCCCTTGGGATCGCCGGTGGTGCCCGAGGTGTAGCACAGCGAGGAGGCGAGCCGTTCGTCGAGTTCCGGCCAGGCGTAGTCGCCGTCCTGCGTGGCCAGCAGTTCCTCGTAGCAAAGCACGTCCAGCGCGGTCTCCGGCATGTGCGCGCGGTCGGTCATGACGACGATCCGGGGCCGGCACTTGAAGTGGCCATAGAGCTTCTCGACCAGCGGCAGGAACGTGAGATCCACGAAGATCATTTTGTCTTCGGCGTGGTCGACGATGAACGCGATCTGTTCGGGGAACAGCCGCGGGTTGATGGTGTGACAGATCGCGCCGGTGCCGGAGATCGCGTAATACAACTCCACGTGCCGGTAATTGTTCCAGGCCAGTGTGGCGACGCGGTCGGACTCGCCGATCCCCGAGGCCAGCAAGGCCTTTGCGAGTTGGCGCGCGCGCTGTTCCAGCTCGGCCCAGGTCGTGGTGTGGAAGCCACCTTCGGTCAGTCGCGATTCGATTTCCGTATCACCGTGCCAGCGCGCGGCATGTTGCAAGAGCGCCGCGATATTCAGCGGCATATCCATCATCAGGCCATTCATTTCGTCTCCTCGGCGAGCGTCAGCGGCTCCGGTAGGCACCGGCGTCCGGACATGTAGTGACCGATATACAAGACCGAAGTCGCAGTTCGGTTCGGTTCGGCGCGTTTCTTTACATCGGTGGGGGGCGACGATAGCATCGGCTCCCACAAAAACGAAACAGTATTTCGCACTGCGAAACACATTGAGTCTTTGCCGAATCCGCGGCCGTCACCAAAAGCTCGTGGCGCGAGGATTTCCGACTTTTGAGAGGAGCGAGCATGTCCGCAGTTGATTACCGTACCGAGGGGCCATGCGCCGTCCTCGTCATGCAGAACCCGCCGGTGAACGGCTTGGCCCAGGCGGTACGAACGGGCCTGGTGGAGGCTCTGGATCGTGCGCTGGCCGACGCCGAGGTCAAGGCCATCGTGATCACCGGCAGCGGTGGTCATTTTTCGGGCGGAGCGGACATTCGCGAGTTCAACACGCCGAAAATGGAAGCCGCACCGAGCCTGCACGACCTCATCGCGGCGATCGAGCGATCCGCCAAACCTGTCGTCGCCGCGATCGAAGGCACCGCCATGGGCGGTGGCCTGGAGCTGGCGCTGGCCTGTCACTACCGCGTGGCCACCGGCAGCTCGCTGATCGCGCTGCCGGAAGTGAAGCTGGGCCTGCTGCCGGGTGGTGGGGGCACGCAGCGACTGCCGCGCGTGGTCGGGCTCGAACTGGCCCTGAACATGATCGTTTCCGGTACGCCGGCGCCGGCCGCCAAACTGGCGCAGACCGAGTTGTTCGACGCCGTGGTCGAATCCGGCGCGGTGGCGGCCGCCTGCCAATCGATCGCGGACCGTCTCGCCGCCAGCGAGGTGCCGGTGCTGGTGCGCAACCGCAAGCTCGAGCACCCCGATGCCGAGGCCTTTCTCGATATCGCCAGACTCAATGTGCGCGCCATGGCCGGTCCGTTTCCGGCGCCGATGGCCTGCCTGGAATGCGTGGCCGCGTCGACCAGCAAGCCGTTCGACGAAGGTCTGCGTTTCGAGCGCGAGCAGTTCACCCTGCTGATGAACGGCGAGGAATCCAAGGCGCTACGTCACGTGTTCTTCAGCGAACGCGCGGCCAGCAAGATTCCGGATGTACCGTCGGACACGCCGCTGCGCCGCATCGACAAGGTGGGCGTGATCGGCGCCGGCACCATGGGTGGCGGCATCAGCATGAATTTTCTCAACGCCGGCATTCCCGTCACCATCGTCGAGCAGAAGCAGGAGGCACTGGACCGCGGCGTCGCCACCCTGCGCGGCAACTACGAGCGCTCGCTGAAGAAGGGCAAGCTCAGCCAGGACAAGCTCGATGCGCGCGTGGCCTTGCTCACGCCTTCCTTATCGATGGAGGCGCTGGCGGACTGCGATCTGATCATCGAAGCGGTGTTCGAGGAGATCGGGGTCAAGCAGCAGGTGTTCGAGGCGCTCGATGCGATCGCCAAGCCCGGTGCGATTCTGGCTTCGAACACCTCCACGCTGGATGTGGACCGGATTGCCGGATTCACCAAGCGGCCGGCCGACGTGCTGGGCACGCACTTCTTCTCGCCGGCCAATGTGATGAAGCTGCTCGAAGTGGTGCGCGGCAAGGCCACCGCCAAGGATGCCCTGGCCACGGTCATGGCGCTGGGCAAGAAGATCGGCAAGACCGCCGTGGTCTCCGGTGTCTGCGACGGTTTCATCGGCAATCGCATGCTCGAACCGTATGTGCGCGAGGCGCTGTTTCTGTTGGAGGAGGGCGCGAGTCCGCAGCAGGTCGACAAGGCGATGGAGCGTTTCGGTATGGCCATGGGGCCGTTCCGTGTCGGCGATCTGGCCGGCAATGACATCGGTTGGTCGATCCGCAAGCGGCGCTACGTCGAGCGCCCGGAGATGTTCTATCCCAAGCTGGCCGACCGCCTGTGCGAAATGGGTCGTTTCGGCCAGAAGGTCGGCAAGGGCTGGTATCGCTACGAACCGGGCCGGCGTGATGCGATTCCCGATGCCGAGGTGACGGCCTTGATCGACTCGCACCGGCGCGAACTGGGCATGACTCCACGCGTGCTCAGTGATGAGGAAATCGTTTCGCGTTGCGTGCTGGCGCTGGTCAACGAGGGCGCGCGTCTGCTGGAAGAAGGGATTGCCGCACGCGCCTCGGACCTCGATGTGGTCTATCTCAGCGGCTATGGCTTCCCCGTGTTTCGCGGCGGGCCCATGCACTACGCGGACAGCCTGGGGCTCTACAACGTGGCGCGCAGCATGCGCGGCTATGCCGCCAGTGCCCACGGTGACCGTGCGTTCTGGACGCCTGCTTCCTTGATCGAAAAGCTCGCCGCCGACGGCGGCTCCTTTAATTGAGCCGGGACCCATCAACCATGAAAGAAGCCCTGATTGTTTCAAGCGCACGCACCCCGCTGACCAAGAGCTGGAAGGGCGCGTTCAACATGACCCACGGCGCCACGCTGGGCGGCCACGTGGTGCAGCACGCCGTCGAACGCGCCGGGATCGATCCGGCCGAAATCGAGGATGTGCTGTTCGGCTGCGGATATCCTGAGTCCGCGACCGGATCCAATATCGCGCGCCAGATCGCCTTGCGCGCCGGCCTTCCGGTGTCGGTGGCCGGCGCCACCGTCAATCGTTTCTGCTCGTCCGGTCTGCAGACCATCGCCATGGCCGCGCAACGCATCATCGCCGGGGAAGGCGAGACCTACGTGGCCGGCGGCGTCGAATCGATTTCCTGCGTGCAGAACCGCATCAATCGCCACATGCTCGTCGAGAACTGGCTCGGCGAACACAAGCCTGAAATCTACTGGTCGATGCTGCAGACCGCCGAGACCGTGGCCCAGCGATACGGCATCAGCCGCGAACGGCAGGACGAGTATGGCGTGCGCAGCCAGCAGCTCGCCGCCGCCGCACGCGAGGCCGGAAGGTTCGATGACGAGATCGTGCCGCTGAGCACGCGCATGGCGGTTACCGACAAGAAGACCGGTCAGCTGGCTACGCGCGACGTCACGGCGTCAGCCGACGAAGGCATTCGTGGCGACACCGTACTGGAGGTCGTCTCCAAGTTGCGCCCGGCCTTGCCGGGCGGTGTTATTTCGGCCGGCAACGCCAGCCAGTTCTCGGACGGCGCCTCCGCGGCCGTGGTGATGGACGCCGCGACCGCCGCCGCCCGCAACATCAAGCCTCTGGGCGTGTTTCGCGGTTTTGCGGTGGCCGGCTGCGAGCCCGACGAAATGGGTATCGGTCCGGTGTTCGCCGTGCCCAAACTGCTCAAGCGCGCCGGCCTTACGGTGGACGACATCGACCTCTGGGAACTCAACGAGGCATTCGCGGTGCAGGTGCTGTACTGCGCCGACCAGTTGGATATCCCGATGGACAAGCTCAACGTCAACGGCGGCTCGATCGCGGTGGGACATCCCTATGGCATGACCGGCGCGCGTCTGGTTGGGCACGCACTGATCGAGGGCAAGCGTCGCGGCGCCAAGCATGTGGTGGTGACGATGTGCATAGGCGGCGGCATGGGCGCGGCCGGCCTGTTTGAGGTCGTCTAGTGTCGCGAGCCCTGCGCTGAGCAAGCCCAATACCCATTCAATCATTCGGAGGTCCTTCCCATGAGCGTCAAACAACTACTCGACCTGAGCGGCAAGGTCGCCGTCATCACCGGTGGCTCGCGCGGCCTGGGCCTGCAGATCGCCGAGGCACTCGGCGAAATGGGGGCCAAGCTCGCCATTACCGCGCGCAAGTCCGCCGAACTCGAACAGGCCAAGGCGCATCTCGAAGGCATGGGCATCGAAGTGCTGACGGTGGTCGGTGATCTTTCGAAGTTCGACAGCATTGCCGGCATCGTCGATGCGGTGATGCAGCGCTATGGGCAGATCGACATCCTGGTGAACAACGCCGGCACCACCTGGGGCGCCAATGCCGAGGATCATCCGCTGGAGGCCTGGCAGAAGGTCGTGGACCTGAACCTGACCGGTCTGTTCCGCATCACCCAGGAAGTGGGCCAGCGCTCCATGTTGCCGCGCAAACAGGGACGCATCATCAACGTGGCCTCGATCGCCGGCCTGCTCGGCAATCCGCACCAGATCCAGCGCACTCTGGCCTACAACACGACCAAGGGCGGCGTGATCAATCTGACGCGCGCGCTGGCGGCCGAATGGGGCCAGCACGGGATCACCGTCAATGCGATCTGCCCGGGATTCTTCCACAGCAAGATGGCCGACAAGCTGATCGAGAACAGCGAGAAGATGATTCTCGAACTGACACCGACCGGCCGCATCGGCGGCGAGCAAGACCTCAAGGGCCTCGCCGTGTTGCTCGCGTCCGACGCCTCTGCCCATATCAGCGGTCAGGCCATCGCCGTCGATGGTGGCGCCTCCGCAATTTGAGAACCCAATGACCGACATTCCGAAGACCAACCGGCAGATTCAGCTCGTTTCCCGTCCGCAGGGCGCCGTCAGCGAAGACAACTTTCGTCTGGTGGAGGCGCCTGTGCCGTCGCTCACCGACGGTCAGGTGTTGGTGCGCAATCATTACCTGTCGCTGGACCCGTACATGCGCGGGCGCCTCAACACCACCAAGAGCTATGCCGATCCGCAGCCGCTGGATGAGGTGATGATCGGCGGCACCGTGGGCGAGGTCATCGAGTCGAAATTCGACGGGCTTGCACCGGGCGACCGCGTGGTCGGCATGGGTGGCTGGCAGCTGGTTTCGGCGCAGGCTGGGAATACCTTGCGCGAGCTGCCGCCAGGCTTGCCGCTGTCCGTGTTCCTGGGCCCGGTGGGTATGCCGGGCGTCACCGCCTGGATCGGTCTGATGACGATCGGCGAACCCAAGGCCGGCGAAACCGTGGTGGTGTCCTCGGCGGCCGGTGCGGTCGGTGGCGTGGTCGGCCAACTCGCCAAGGCGCGCGGTTGCCGCGCGGTCGGAATCGCCGGGGGGCCCGAGAAGTGCCGCTACGTGACCGAGGAACTCGGCTTCGACGCCTGCATCGACTACAAGGCCGGTGATCTCTATGCCCAACTCAAGGCGGCCACGCCGGATGGGATCGACGTGTATTTCGAGAACGTCGGCGGCGAGATTTTCGATACGGTGATCCGACGGCTCAATCCTTTCGCGCGGATTCCGGTCTGCGGCTGGATTTCCAGCTACGACAGCGGCGCGCTGTATCCGATCAAGAATCTGCCGATCATTCTGACGATGCGCGCCAGGATGCAGGGCTTCATCGTCAGCGAGCATCTGGAGCACTGGGCCGACGCGTTGCGTGAACTCGGCGAACTGGTGGCGGCCGGACGCATCAAGTATCGCGAGCACATCACCGAAGGGCTCGAAAGGGCACCGGCCGAATTCATCGGCCTGCTGCACGGCGCCAACTTCGGCAAACAGCTGATCAAGCTGATCTGAACGGAGAAAGGCGGCGATGACCCAATCCAGCAGCGTCCCCAGCACGCCGGTGCGCGAGGCGCACCGCTTCGACGAATCCAGCCTGCACGCCTACATCGAGCGCGAACTCGGCCTCAAGGGCGAGCTCAGCGTCGAGCAGTTCGAAGGCGGGCAGTCCAATCCGACCTATCGAGTGACGATGGGCGGCGAACGCATGGTGCTGCGACGCAAGCCACCGGGCCCGCTGCTGCCCTCCGCGCATGCGGTGGACCGGGAATTCCGGGTGATGCGCGCGCTTGAGGGCAGCGCTGTGCCGGTGGCGAAGATGCTGGTCCTGTGCGAGGACGATTCCGTCATCGGCACCATGTTCTATCTGATGCAGTACGTCGAAGGGCGCATTTGGTGGGACCCGCGGCTCCAGGATCTCGGCAGCGATCAGCGCACAGCGGTGTTCGACGAAATGAATCGCGTCATCGCCGCGCTGCACCAGGTCGACTACGAAGCGCGCGGTCTCGGCGACTACGGCAAGACCGGCGCCTACATGGAGCGCCAGATCGGCCGCTGGTCCAAGCAGTATCTGGCCGCCGAAACCCAACCGATCGAGGCCATGCATCGGCTCATCGAATGGTTGCCCAAGCATCGCCCGGACGACGATGCCAGCAGCATCGTTCACGGCGATTTCCGGCTCGACAATCTGATGTTCCACCCGCAGGAACCGCGCGTTCTGGCGGTACTCGACTGGGAGCTGTCGACACTCGGACATCCTCTGGTGGACTTCGCCTATCACCTGATGACCTGGCGGATTCCCGCCGAGCTGATGCGCGGCCTGGCCGGGGCGGACCTCAAGGCGCTGGGTATTCCGACCGAGGCCGAATACGTCGCCCGTTACTGCGAGCGCACCGGTCGCAGCGCGGGCATCAAGGATCTCGACTACTACGTCGCCTTCAATATGTTCCGCCTCGCCTCGATTCTGCAAGGCGTGGCCAAGCGAGCCGAACAGGGCAATGCCTCCAGCGCCAAGGCGATGGAGATGGGCCGTGCGGCACGACCACTGGCCGAACTGGCCTGGCAACAAGCCCGCCGTGTCGGCGGCTGAACGATCACCAAGGAGATTTCGATGGACTTCGCCTATTCCGAGCGCTGCCAGCAGTATCGCGAACGCGTCAGCCGCTTCATGGACGATCACGTATTCCCGGCCGAGGCCGCTTTCTTCGCCGAGGTCGAAGCCAACCGCAAGTCCGGCAATGCCTGGATACCGACCGCTGTCGTCGAGTCGCTGAAGGAGAAGGCGCAGGCCGCCGGCCTGTGGAACCTGTTCTTGCCGGAATCCGCCGACGGGGCAGGGCTCAGCAACCTGGAATACGCACCGCTGGCCGAACTGATGGGCCGTTCACCGATCGCGCCGGAGGTGTTCAACTGCAGCGCGCCCGATACCGGCAACATGGAAGTGCTTGCGCGCTACGGCTCGCCGCAACAGCAGGAACGCTGGCTCAAGCCGCTGCTGGCCGGCGAGATCCGGTCCTGCTTCGCCATGACCGAGCCGGCGGTGGCGTCCAGCGACGCCACCAATATCGAGGCGCGCATCACGCGCGACGGCGATGACTATGTTCTCAAGGGCCGCAAGTGGTGGACCTCCGGTGCCAATGACCCGCGCTGCAAGGTTGCGATCTTCATGGGCAAGTCCGATCCGGACGGCGCCGACCGGCACCGTCAGCAATCCATGATCCTGGTGCCGATGGACGCACCGGGCCTGAAGATCCTGCGCCATCTTCCGGTATTCGGTTATGACGATGCGCCGCACGGCCACGCCGAGATCGAGTTCGACGATGTGCGTGTGCCCGCGTCCAACATGCTGCTGGGCGAGGGTCGCGGCTTCGAGATCGCCCAGGGCCGGCTCGGGCCGGGCCGTATCCATCACTGCATGCGCCTGGTCGGCTTGGCCGAACGCGCCTTGTCGCTGATGTGCCGGCGTGCTTCGCAGCGCAAGGCCTTCGGCCGCCTGGTGGCCGAACAGTCGGTGACGATGGAACGCATCGCCGATGCGCGCATTCTCATTGATCAGGCGCGCTTCCTCACGCTCAACGCAGCGTGGATGATGGACACGGTGGGCAACAAGGCCGCGCTCAAGGAGATTGGCATGATCAAGGTAGCCGCGCCGAACATGGCCTGTCAGGTCATCGACTGGGCGATGCAGGTCCACGGCGCAGCCGCAATGTCGGACGACTTTCCGCTGGCCTATGCCTACACCAGCGCGCGCAGCCTGCGTTTCGCCGATGGTCCGGACGAGGTGCACCGCAATCAGATCGCCAAGCTCGAGCTACGTGCGCAGTTGCCGCGCTAAGCCCAGGCCGAAAGACAAGAACATGCCTGACGACTACGCCGAACGGCCCGACACGGAGGCTAACAAGGACCGTCAGTTCGTGACCGCGCTGGCGCGTGGCTTGTCGGTGCTGCGCTGCTGGAAAAGCGGTGACAAGTACCTTGGCAATCGCGACATTGCCGCGCGCACCGGCTTGCCGAAGCCGACCGTATCGCGCCTGACCCACACGCTGACCGAACTGGGTTATTTGGACTATTCGGAGACGCTGGAAAAGTACTCGCTGGGTGTCGGCGTGCTCGCGCTCGGTCATGCCTATTTGGCCAACCAGAGCGTCCGCGAGGTGGCGCGGCCGTTGATGCAGGCACTGGCCGAGGCGTTCGAGGCGACGGTATTGCTGGGCACGCCGGATCAGACGCACATGGTCGTGGTCGAGGTCTGCCACGGCAACGAGAACTTCCAGCTCAAGCGTGATGTTGGCCAGCGTGTTCCGCATTGCACCACCGCACTCGGCCGAGCCTATCTGGCCGCCCTGCCAGCGTCCGAGCGGGAGCAGGCGATTCGCCGGCTGCAAACGCATTCTAACGGCGCAGACTGGGCGCGTGCGCGTGCGGGCATCGATCAGGCCTGCGCGGACTATCAGCGCTACGGTTTCGTCTTTTCGCTGGGCGAATGGCGCCCGCAGGTTTACGCCGCAGGTGTGCCACTGGTCTCGCAGGACGGTTCGCGCATCTTCGCGATCAACTGCAGTGGTCCGCTGTACGCCATGACTAGAAGGCGCATCGTGCAGGACATCGGGCCGCGCCTGTTGCAGATGCGCGATCAGATCATCTCGACGCTGGGCGGCCGCTTCTGAAAAGCGATGCTGGCTGCGGTTTCGGTTTGCGTGGCGTCGGGGGCTACGGCAGGCTGGGCTCATGAACGCGAACAAGCACCTGATCGAAGACGAGGGCGGGATTGACCGCCTGCTGGCCGAGACCCGAAGCATCGCCGTGCTCGGTATCAAGACCGAAGTGCAAGCCGGACAGGCGGCCTTCTATGTGCCAAAGTACTTGGTGGAGGCGGGGCTGAGGGTGATCCCGGTGCCGGTCTATTACCCTGAAGTTGAGCGGATACTGGGTGAGCCGGTCTACCGCCGGCTGGCAGACATTCCGCAGGACGTCGATCTGGTCAACATCTTTCGTCGGCCGGCGGATATCGATGCGCATGTCGATGACATCCTGCTCAAGCGTCCACGCGCAGTGTGGATGCAGCTCGGGATTCGCAAGGATGCCGTCGCGCGGCGGCTTGCGGATGCCGGAATCGACGTGGTGCAGGATCGTTGCCTGATGGTGGAGCATCGCCGCTTCGCCGCCGCTGCTCGATGAGGCCCGGCGCGTCGACGTACTTCAGATCACGCTGAGCGACACCACAAAGATCAGGCCCGACCACAGCAACGCCACGAACGAATAGCCCATCACGGACCGTGCGCTGACCCGGGCCAGGGTCAGTACCGGCAGCATGATCAGCGGCTGGATGAGGTTGGTCCATTCGTCACCCAGCGACACCGCCATCGCGGTGGCCGGCAGCGACGCGCCGATCTGGTCCGCCACCGTCATCATGATCGGCCCCTGGACCGCCCATTGGGCACCGCCCGAAGGAATGAAGACGTTGAGCAGGCCGCCGCTGAAGAAGGCGAACAGCGGCAGGCTGTCGGCATCCGCCACCGAGGCGCAGGCAGCCACCACCATGGCGCCCAGGCCGGAACTGGCGATCAGCCCCGCGATGCCCGCATAGAACGGGTACTGAACTAGAAACGGCGCGGCGATGCGGCCGCCATCCACGGTGATGCGGGCATAGCGGTCAAGGTTTCCGGCGCAAAGTATCCCCACCGTCAGCAGGCTGAAGTTCATCAGGTTGAGCGTCAGCCCGTCGCCGCGTGCGATGTAGTGGATGTACAGATAGACCAGCCCGAGCACGGCGATCGCCAGGGCGAGCAGACGCGAGCGTTCGAGGCGCAGCGCCGGTGTGGCCGTCGCCCTGGTTTCACCGTCGGTATCCGGGTCCGGCTGCATCTCGCGCATCAGATGGTCCGGAATTTCCGTGATCTGCGCCGGGTCCCGGGGGTGCAGCAGGGCCATGAGCACCGGCAGGCTCAGCAGGATCGCCGTCACGGTCAGCAGATTCCAAAGGGAAAACAGCGTCTCCGAGGTCGGAATGATGCCGATCTGGTCTTGCAGGAAATGCCCCGGTGTGGCGATCGTCAGACCGATCGATGCCGAGATGCCCTGATGCCAGACCACGAATCCGGAAAACGCCGATGCCACCAGTAGCGGATAGTGCACGTGAATGCCACGCTGGCGACAGGCTTCGCCGACCGCGCGCGACATGATCCCGGCGGCAACCAGCGCGGTCGACCAGGACAGCAGCGCGATCAGTCCGGTCAGCAGGCATACCGTGATATAAGCCATGCGCGCCGAACGCACCAGACCTGCGGTGCGCAGCAGCAGCGCGTTGACCGGGCGCGTGCTGGCCAGCGCATACCCCAGCAGCAGGGTGAGGGCGATCTGATTGGTGAACGCGAGCAGGTTCCAGAAACCATCGCCCCAGGCTTCGACCGCGCCGATCGGTGTGGTGTCCGTCAGCCCGATCGCCAGCGCGAACGTCAGCAGCGTCAGCAGCACGGCGATCACGAAGGAATCGGGCAGCCATCGTTCGAACACACGGACAATGGCGGTGATCAGACGGTTCAGCACGGAGGTCCTCCAGTTTTTCTGTAGTCGTGCCGCACCGCTGGACCGGGTTCGGCCGTTGTTCTGTGCACCAACTGTAGAGTTCGCGCTGCGCGGAGTCGAGCGCGAGCAGGGCTGCCCATCGGTCGCAAGTCCAAGTATGTTGATGGCTGGTTTCGATGCGATTTCTGCAGTGTCGATTGAACTGACGCAATTTGCCCGAATTCGACTGTTTCCGCGCTCTGGTCGCCGCAACGCCATCGACGGTTGCAGCCCGGAGGCCTTCCAGCAACACGTGAATGAAGTGGCGCCGTTCAAGGTGCTCGAGGGCTATGCGCCTTTCTGTCAGCTGCGCGTTTATCGCAACTGGACGCAGACACGCTGCACCACCGTAGCAATCACGCCCGGCAACGCCCACCTGCTGAAGTCGGCCTACGAGGCCCGTACACGCGATGAGCTGCCGGTTCTGAACCGCTGGTTCGAAGGTGTCAGTCCGTCGCTTGCGAGCTACCTGATCGTGATCGTCTACGACCGCGAACAGCTGCAGAAGGAAGGCGAATCGATCGCGGCGGAGTGGGGAATCGTCGGCTGCATGGCAACCGATCTGCCGGAGGAAGTGCCGATGGCACCAATTACGATGATGCGCAATGCACTGGGTGTGGACGAGGGCGGCTCCGGAGTACCACTGGACCGCGAAGCCTACCGCCGCAGTGTCGAATTCTGGAGCACACACGCCAACTGGCGCGAAGCGCCACCCTGATAGCGACGCCGCTCAGTCGGCCGGGGGCTTGCGCCCGAAATTCGTGAACCGTCCGATGACGAAGAGCACGAAGCCTGTGGTAATCGCAGCCGCCCCCCAAGTTGCGAGGGGAATCGCAGTGGTCAGCGCCACGAGCATGCCGCAGGCGATCAGCACGAAGCCCACGCGCTCCCAGCTGCTCATCGGGCGCGGCTCGGCACCGCTCGGGCCATTGGCGTTCGGTGTATTGGGCTCAGTCATCAATCGTATCCACAGTCCCGGGCTCAGGGAGCGACCTTTACATGCGAGCGGGCGGCGCGCAAACGGGAGGCTGGTGATTCGCTGGTCTTCTTGGTCACGGGTATGACCTTAAATCAGAGGGCTACTTGTTTAGGGTGATGGCCTGGACGAGGCTAAGCAAAGCACGATTTCCAGGCTCTTGTGCAGAAGCAGAAGGTAGAAAAGGATAGCCGCCCGTCCTAAGTCCTTGTAAACGGTAGGCTATTGTCGCCGCTGCTGGCCAATATTCTGCTGGACGATCTGGACAAGGAATTGGAGGCCCGGGGACACTGCTTCGCGCGGTATGCCGATGACCTTCTCGTCCTGGTCAACAGTCAGCGGGCCGGCGAACGCGTCAATGCCAGCCTGACGCGGTGGCTGCAGCACAAGCGGAAGCTGCCCGTCAACGAGCACAAGAGCCGAGTGACTCCGGCCAACGACGCAGAATTCCTCGGATTTCCCTTTCGAGGGACCAAGCTTCGCTGGTCGGAGAAATGCCCGACGGCGTTCCGGCAGCGAGTCCGTCAACTGACGGGACGGAGCTAGGGCGTCTCGATGGCCTACCGCATGGCGCAGCTCGCGCACTACCTGCGAGGCTGGGCGGGCTATTTCGGCATTTCGCAAGACTACCGGCCGGTGCCGGGCATCGACGACTGGATCCGAAGGCGGGTGCGCCGGCACTACAAAGCGGAATGAGCAACGCGTGATTGAAGCAACAGGGATTGCTCAGCTTTCGCGGCCTATGGATGCAGGCGCAAGGCCATGTCTGAGACATCGCGAACAGCGGTTCTGAACCGCCCGGTGCGGACCCGCATGCCGGGTGGTGTGGGCAGGCTGATTAAACATCAGCCCTTACCCGATTGGGCACGTGCGACGTAAACTAAAGGGAGCGCCCATCAACATACGTGCGCTTGATGGACGATAACTCCACTCCCTCAAGGCAGCGAACATTTATGGCCGCCATTTCAACGCCGTTAGAAACGCCGTGGCCAAAGGGCGCGCAGCCGCACTTGGGGCAGAAATAGTGTTTGATAACGTGCTTATTGAACTTGTAAACGGCCATGGATTCCTGCGGTGAGTGCAGAGTGAACTGTGAACGAGGCACGAACCAGAGGAGGTAGCCCTTGCGGCTGCAATGCGAACAGTTGCACTCCATCGCCGTGTCAAAAGTGCCCTCGACCTCAAAGTTGATGTGCCCACAATGGCAACTGCCCTTATAACTCATGCTGGCTCTCCGTTAAGAAAACGTCGCTGATTTTCACATACCCAAGGCCCGCCTTCAGCCGCGGCCCTGACGGCGCGAAGCGGCGGCAGGGACGCCGGGTGGAACCGATGGTTGGGCATCTACCCTCCATGCCATGTTGTGCTGCTAATGACGCCTTTCGCATCAACCAGGAACTCAGTGTCTTCTGAGATAACACCCATGTACCCCTTAAGCTTCACGTAGCCGGCTTGAGGCTCGATGGAGTCTGTATTGGTTTTTAGGATCGCTGGCTCAACGAAGACTATGGTACGCAAACCATTTTTGTTTCGATGTGCGAGGGGCTTCCATCCCAAGCTCTCGATATCTGGCTAAAGGTATCGTTGATATGCACTTGGCGGTCCTCTCCGAAGCGAAAGATGTACTCGGTACGCACGCCATTGCTCGCCGAGAGATCGGCGCCCCCAAAAAAGCGATCTTGCTGTCAGCACGCCATAGGCAATAAGCGGGACAGCGAAAATTGCCCCGAATATGATCGCAACCTTCTTCATGATGTCCAACGAGGATGTAGAAAAAAACCCCGATCCTCTGCGAGGCGTCGCAGAACGCTCGCGAGAGTGGCCTGAAATGCTTTTCGCGGATGCCGAGAGACCAAGGCCGTTCTCGTAAGCACTTTCCGCTGATTTTTCGGCTTCATCGTAGGTCTCCAGAGTTTTTCTACAGCCTCAACGCTCGCCTTCAGCCGCGGATTTGGCGGCGAAGCGGCGGCAAATACGTCGGCTGGAAGGCATGGTTGGGTTGGGCCAGCGCCGCTCGCTGAGACCAAGCCTCTTGCCGGCCGTAATAAACGCATATACGATAAATGGCATGAGCTATGACCCTGCAAAGCGGAGCAGGAACCAGCGCAAACACAAGATCGACCTTGCTGAATGCGAGGCAGTGTTTGATGGCCCTATGCTCACGCGCGAAGACACCCGCGAGGAGTACGGCGAGCAGAGATTGGTGAGCCTGGGCTGGTTGAAAGGCAGGGTTGTGGTACTGGTGTGGACCGACAGAGACGACGGCCCGCGACTGATCTCGTGCAGAGAGGCAGAGCCCCATGAGCAAGAAGCGTATTTCCGAGCATACCCCTCAAACTGACGTGCCCTATGACGTGCATGACAAAGCCGCCGTTCAATCCTTCTGGGACGGGGCGATTGCGCATCATGGACTGACGGAGTTTCGCGCGAAGCGCGGCCGTCCGAAGAAGGCAGAGCATGAGCGCAAGGAGCAAATTGCATTGCGTGTGGACGCGGATGTACTTGAGTGGTACCGCACGCTTGGCACAGGCTGGCAGACAAAGATGAATGCCGTGCTAAAAGCATACAAGGATGCGACAAGCGCATAGCTTTTCCGCTTTTAAGGCCCAACGCCCCGCTTCAGCCGCGGCCCTGCCATAGGGGTGAAGCCCCGGAGGCAGGGGACGTCGG
The DNA here is from genome assembly GCA_022599775.1 of Gammaproteobacteria bacterium. Classification (GTDB taxonomy): domain Bacteria; phylum Pseudomonadota; class Gammaproteobacteria; order Nevskiales; family Nevskiaceae; genus Banduia. The sequence goes on along the minus strand of JAHZLQ010000014.1, from coordinate 701 downwards.
CTGGAAGCGACTGTTGGGCCTCAATTGCGCGCTACGCGCGAGTCGCGGACCGGGCCGGCGTCTGCGACATATGAGTATGAATACTCAAAAAGGCTTGACGTACCGCTCGCCTCGCTGATTCGGTTGTCCTCGGGGCGGTCGAGAACAAAGCGTTCGATACGGGAAAATTCCTCGGCCGTCAGGGACCGAACCCCGTATGCGTTGGAGATCCAGTTGCGCCCAACCGCGACCTCCTCCACACCTTCGTGGTTGCCCAGCAGAATAGTGAAGATCGGCGCTGATGGATTCCCGCTTACAGCGGCGGCCTGGCTCGGAACCCTCGCGGCCAAGTAGGCTGCTAGTTCCTCTCCGGTTGTAACGACTTCCGGGAGCACGCCATACCAGAGCGCCTGCGAATCCCAAAGGACCGCGAGACGGCTCACGGAGCTGTAGTCAAAGCTTTGCGGCGAACTGTCCGAGGCTTGCGCCGTCGAGCCGAAGAGGAGTACTGCGCCAAGCAAGAAAGTGCGTTTCATAAGCCAACTCCTAGCTGAGGATGGACAACATACAACTTCGAGGATAGACGTGCTCCAGGCCTTGAGGCCCAACGCCTAAGCTCAGCCGCGTGCGGCCCGTAGCGAAGCGAAGGGTTGCACGTCGGCTGCAGCGCCTGGTTGGGCCACGAGGTTTCCTGGCGACGATGAGCCTCCACGACGCCGAGC